>JAGGZI010000049.1 GCA_021162085.1 Candidatus Aenigmatarchaeota archaeon | reverse complement strand
GGTTTATATTACATATTTTATAATTCATATTTATCAAACACACAGAAATGTGAGAGTTGATAGAAAGGTCTCACATAAAAACTGCAGAAAACGGATATTAAGACGAATAAAGCCCTAAACGGACTTATTTTTCCATAATATTGGTTCTTAGCGAATTATATGGTATTATATGTATTTTCTATCCGGAGATGATGGTCTTGCCTCTGGGAACCTTATTGGTGGCGGTAATCCTAGTTCTTCTGATATATCTATGGCTCTAATCAAGCATTTTCTAAGTATGGCATTCATTGCAGGAATACCAACACTTACAGGCACTTTTTTATTTTTCTTCCATTCCTTTACCACTTTATCTACATTTTCTGTAAGGAACAACAGTTCTCCACCAATCTTTATTTTTCCAACTTCAGGAGATTTTTTCTCCGGGTTCTCGTATGTACATAGATACTCAAATTCAATTCCTATGACATTCTTGTTTATTGAGTTTATCTTCCTTTCCTTTAGGCTCTTTATGGTTGGAGTGGTGTTTATTTTAAGATTTCCTTTTACTTCTTCATCTCTCTTGGCCTCAATGGACCTTATTTCCATCCCTATTACTGGCATTTATCGCACCTCTTTTAATGTTAATTCTATAAATTAGCATATTTAAATATAAATATTGTTCCCTTGATATATAAGAGTGTTCAGAAAGGGAACTTTTCGATGATTGGTGGCATACAACACAATTTTGTTACCTATCTCAAAGTTTCATCAAAAGACCCTTTTAGGAAAAGCGTCTACGGAAAAAATACAAATAGCCCCGTAGTCTAGGAAGCCTTTCCTTTTCACAAAAAGAAAGCCTTCAGGAAAAGAAAAACTTCCTTGAAGTTGGCGAAAGAAAAGGAAGGTTTGGGCAATGGCCAAGGATACCGGGCTTTGGTTTTCAGGACCAAAGATTTGAGGTTTTCAATGAAAGAAGAAACCCGGTGACCCAGGTTCGAAATTGCCTTTCTTTTCACAAAAGAAGGACAATAGGAAGGAAACTTTAAGCCATCCTACGAAAATCCTGGCGGGGCTACCAATTATAATTGCAAAGGGGTGAATTTGTTGAGAATAGATAAAGTTAAGTTCGGTACCATAAAGATAAATGACAAGGAATATCATGAGGATGTTATAGTAACCAACGATTCTGTAAGGACAAAGGAAAGCTCTCATAAAATAACCAAAGAGGAAATAGAAGATGTGTTACTATTAGACCCAGATATAATAATCATAGGTACTGGGACAAGTGGAATGGTAAAAGTTCCACAAGAAGTAAGGGATATTGTGGAGAGGGAAGGCAAAGAGATAATAATAGGTAAGACTCCGGAAGTGGTAAATCAGTTTAATAAGTTAAGAATAAACAATAAGATTGTTGGAATATTCCATATAACATGTTAGGTGAGAAAAATGAATATAACAAGCAAGCAGCTAAGCACAATCTTCATAACGCTAATTTTCTTTGGTTCATCTTTTGCATTTGCACTTAATTATGTTTTACCGCAACAAACAAAGGAGAAGAAACTTCCCAACGTGGTTGAACAGCCAATATCTGATTCGCAGAGAAAATATTTTATTGATAATGACATAACAATGCTCAGTCTATTCTATACTAAGGATAATAAAGACTCGGCAAAAGTGAAAGAAGAGGTTGAAAATCTTGCCAAGGAATTTGATGATAAACTAATTGTGGAGGAGATAGATGCAAGAGTTTATCAGTCATTCTCGGCAGGATATAACATAAGGTATGTGCCAACTATCATAATAAGGGGGAAGGCTAATTCTAATCAACCAATCAGAGTTGAAGAACCGCAAGAATACTCGCAACTGAAGAACGAGGTCTGCTCAACGTATAAAGATAGACCAAAGGTGTGCTGATGTTTTTTGTTTGGATGTGTGTAATCATATTCTTTCTAATTCTAATACTTTTAATCAATAAATACAGAAGAATGTACCTAAGCGAAAAATTTAAAAAATCAAGCATATCCGTCAAATATGGAAAATTTTTAGAGCAGTATATACCATGGATAAAGGAAATTTTTCCTCATAGTCCTCAGAAATTCAGATTCATAGGAGAGCCAATAGATGGTATCCTATTTGATGATGATGAAATATTATTTATGGAGTTTAAGACTGGAAGTTCAAAGCTCACTGAGAGGCAAAAAAGAATAAAAAAATTGGTCAAAGAGAAGAAAATTGGATGGAAAGAGATAAAAATAGGCTAACCAAAAGGTTTTTATTTTAAAACAACCTAAAAAAGTAATAGTCTTTTTTATAGGGGATACTTAATGGCGTTAAAGTTGAAATGTGATATATGTGGTGTACCATTAAATGCCAAGAATATAGGTCTTGTGATACATCCTGCGGAAAAAGGATCGAAGCCAATAATGAGATGCAAGATTTGTCACAGTAAGATAAAAGGCAAAAAAAGGCAAAAAAACTCAAGTTATATGATAATAGATTAAATTATTTTAATTTTTCTTTCAGCGTTTTAATTTCCTCTTCTTGTTTTTGAATTGTTTCTTTCAATTTTTTTATAGACGGTACAATGTTATTCATATCGGTCTCAAGCACTGCACTTATGTCTTTAACAATTTTTACATAATTCATATTATCATCTCTCTAACTTTTTTCATAGCATCTTTAATCGCATCTTTCTTAGTTCCGAATCCTTGACCTAATTTTGATGATCCACCACCCTTCCCACCTAAATATTCAGATATGGTTCTTACGATTTTTCCTATGTTTATATCAACATCTTTTCCAGCTGATGCAAATATCTCTATCCTGTCGTTTAATCCAAATAGGAAAATTATGGTGTTGTTATCTGTCATCTCCAATGACATTTTTTTGAGTTCGTCTATGTTTGCATGGACATCTTTTATCAGTACTTTTAGATCTCCAATCTTTTCGAATTTAAGTTTGTTAACTTCTTTCTTGGCTATATCATCTTTTAGTCTTTCTATTAGTTTTCTGTTTTTCTTCCATTTGTTCTTCAATTCTTCTACTCCCTTTATTATTTTTTTATCATCATCGACTTCAAGAATCTTCTTCAATTCTTCCACAATGTTTTTGCATTTTTCTTCAAATTCTTTTGCTGATTTTCCGGCAACGTAAATTAATCTGACAATTCCGTCATGTGGTTTTTCGGTCTTCAGTATGATTATTTTTTCTATTTCTCCGGTCCTGTCCACATGCGTGCCTCCACATGCTTCATGCTCTATATCGTCTATTGAGATTATCCTGAGAATCTTTGATGGAACTGCAGCACCCTGATATATTCTAAATCCGTACATTCTCTCTGCATCAGGCCTTTTCAAAACTTCCTTTTTAATTACATAGTTTTTCTTTATTATCTCGTTTGCTCTCTCCTCTATTCTCTTAATCGTGTTTTCGGATAAATTCTCATAGTGAGTTATGTCAAGATGAGCCTTATCAACATCTTTCTTTGATCCTTCCTGCCACACATGATCTCCGAGGATATCCCTGCATGATACATTTATTATGTGGGTTGCAGTGTGATGCTGTGTCAATCTCAGTCTTCTTTCTCTATCAACTTTACATTCCACAACCGAACCTTCTTTGAAGTTAATGTCCTTAACCTGATGAATTATCACCTTATTCACTTTCTCAACATTAAAAACTTTACATCCATTTATCTCTCCAAAATCTGGCTCCTGCCCACCGCCTCTCGGATAGAATGCAGTTCTATCGAGAATGACAAAATCGCCTATTATTTTTAGAACTTTTGCTCTGAACTCAAATACATCATCGTAATAAAGTATTTTAGTTTCCTGTACGTTCTTTACATCATCTGGGTTTATTAGGTATTTCTTCGTTTCTCTTTTTTCTCTCTCATGTCTTTCTACAACCTTTTTGTATATATCGGATGGTATATCTATGTTTAATTTATATTTTTCTCCAATCTCCTTTACAAGTTCTGGAGTTATTCCATTAGAATCGTAAAGTTTTATCATTTTTTCTTCTGAGAAGTCTTCCTTATTTTTTATCATTTTTTCTACAATTCTTCTTGCGCTCTTCGTACTTTCCTCATATTTTTTCTTCTCTATGGATAATACTTTTTTGAAGTTTTCAATGTTTTCGAGGAGTTCTGGGTAAAGTGGCTTCCAATGTCTGGCTATTTCTTTGCCAACATTGTAGACATCTACATCAAATCTGTACTTTTCTATGAAACTTAACATTCTTCTAAATATTACACGTAGATTGTACCCACCACCAATGTTGCTTGGGATGCCACCATCATTTATTGCAAACAACAGTGTTTGTATGTGGTCCACTATGGCATATATTGCCTGCATTGGTTCTATATTCCTTTCTAAAACGTCCTCTGGAATTCCAATTTCCTTGGCAACTACCTTCTTTGCTTCTCTTATGTTGTCTACTTCATCTATGTTCAGCAGTCCAGAATATTTTGCATATCTTTCAAACAATTTTTTATCGTATTTCACTCCAGACATTTTCTTTATTTTCTCAATAACGTCGCCAAGAACAGCGTCATAATTTGTCGGGGTACCCTTTGATATCCAGACAAATCTATCAAATCCTGCTCCCATGTCTATGAGCTTTTTATCCATAACTTTGTAATTGTCTGGGGTTCCCTTGAACTCTGTAAACACAGCATTTCCAAGTTCAACTCCTCCTACATGATATTCCAGAGAATAACCAAAGGCGCCTGGACCAAGCCATGCATCTTCTATGAAGTTTATCTTTTCGGGCTTTATGCCAAGTATTTCTGTGAGCATTCTATAGTCGAGTTCTATGCACCTTTCTTTCCAGTATCCATTCTTGCCATCGTATAGAGACGCTTGCTCCAGATGTGAATGGCATGTCCAGTGTCTACCCGACACGCCGACCTGCGGGATGTCGTTGAACCTTAGGCATGGCTGTAACATTATTATTGGATTCTTTGGGAGTTCAAATACGAAATCGTCACCATCCTTTCTGTAGAAGTTAACTACGCCTGCTATTGTAAAATATAAGTCTGAAAACCATCTACACAAAACCGGATATCTCTTTAGATAGTTATGGCCTTCGTCTTCAAAAAATTTCCTTATCTTTTTCCAGAGTGAGAAATAATCAAATTCTCTCTTCGTCATGGGATTTCCTATGAACTCATAAGGGCGGCATGAGGAATCGTTGCATACCTCCTGATTTTCATCAAGGGTCCAGAAATATTTTCCACACTTCTTACACCTTTTCCTTTTAAATCCCCACTCTTTGAAGAAATCTAGGTACCAGTACTTCTTCGGGTTCTCATGAAGTTTCATTAACAGTTCTTTTTTGTTCATAACAAGAAATTAAGTCCGTTATGATTAATAAATTTTGATGTAGTAATTCACAGAATCTTTTCTTCATAGACTATTGTCTTATTTTCCATTGGACATCTGGGAGTAAAACACGTAGCGTATACTTTCCCGTCGTATTCTATTATAGATAGAGGGTTACCGCAATAAACACATGTTCTTCTGATATCCAGGTACATAAAATTGATTTACACAATGAAAAATAAAAAGATTTTATATATTCATAACTAAATTTAAAATATGGCATCAATATGGAAGTTAAGTTTTAGCAAAAGATTTTCATGGTCTCTTATTGGACTCTCGTCTTTGTATTTGTTCTTCAATCTCTTTGGAGCAGACTTCATAGAGACAAACCTGCGGATTTTTACTTTTCTTGTTGGCGCAGTCCTGGTTTATCCACCAATTGATGGGATGTGGAGTGACGTTCTGAAATATTGGAATAAAAAAGTTGACAACACATGCAGGAGTTATAAGGATATGCTAACTAAAAAAATAAAACCAGAGGAGAGAAGTAGGCTTGTCTCACATCACTGGAAGAACGTTAGATGGACAATAGCTTACTTCCTACTATTTTTTGCCTATCTGACATTCATAGTGTCATGGGTCTTTGGACCATTGGGACTGATGATATACTTTGCTGGCTCTATATTTGGTGTTTCTGTTATATCCGCCAGATATCAAGACATTCTTAAGCTTTGATTAACCAAATAGTCCTGCTAATCCTTCTGCTGCTTCTTCCTCTTTCTTTTCCTCTTCTTCTTTTGATTCTTTCTTTTCCTCTGCTGCTTTAGTTTCTCCAGCTTCTGTGGCTGCTGGTGCGGCACTAACAACTGGCATCGCAGCACTCTTTATAGCTTCGTCTATGTCAACTCCATCAAGAGCAGCAACCAATGCCTTTACCTGTGCATCATCTACCTTTTCTCCTGCGGCAGTCAGCACCTTTTTAAGGTTTTCCTCGTTTATCTCTTTTCCAGCCGAGTGAAGCAGCAACGCTCCATATATGTATTCCATTTCTACACCTCCTCAATTATGAATTAAGCTTTTTATCTTCGTTCCCTCAAGGTAAGCCTTCACCAAGAGGTCCTTAATTGAATCCTTGTTATAAATACTAGCATTCAATGCAAGGTTCTTGGCTTTTATGTATGCAGTCTGTATTGCCAAAGGCGCCGTTAATTTTGTTATATAAGATGAATTCAATGAAAGATTTATGGCACCCCTTATAGATTTCATGAGCTTATTCTTAAATTCTTCCTCATCTATTCTTAGTACGTTCTTGTCAAATATTATTCCATTTTCATACACGGCCAGTAAATCTAACCCTATTTTCATTGGCTTTATCCCCAGCAGTCCAAGAACTCCCGCCAACTCCGGGGTTATAACATCACCTTCTTTGGCTATCGTTTTATCCTTCATGATGTATATCTTACCATCTTGAACCTTCGATATAATACCAACATCAGATAGTTGCCCGATTGCAGGTCCTGGCGGAAGTCCCGTGCTACCTTCATGAACAACTATATCGTTTTGTGCTATGTCTCCAGCCTTTGCCGGCGCGGGAGTCTTGTTTTCATCTAAAAACCTAAATAATTTAAATGGATTCATGTTGGTTAGTATCAAAGCAGGCTGTCCTTTCATATACTCCTCTAATTTCTTTATGTCTTTATGCCTTGATTTTTCAAGAGCGAGTTTTATGAGAACTTTTTTTGACATTCTTATTTTTGCTCTGTCTTTCAACATTTTCTTCATCTCCTGCAGTTGAGGAGATGGCATCTTGTACATATTCAATATACCGATAACTGAGTAGTTGTCTATAAGTTCTCTTAATTTTTCAACTTCATTTATCTTTTTTTCACTTACCATCATTTCACCTTTGCTGGACTTCCCATAGTTAATTTAACATACACGTCTTTTATCTGTTGCTTACCTTTTGGTAATTTACTTTCGACAAAGTTTAGAACGCTCATAATATTCTCAGTCAATTCCTCATCTTTCATATCTTCGGAGCCTATTGCACCTTGAATTACAGGTGTTTTGACGTTAATATTAAACGTTTTACTACCGGATTCTATCAAAGATTTTAAATTGGCTCCTGGAGGGAACGGTTTTGGCATCTTACCCCTTGGCCCAAGTACTGGCCCAAGAATTCTACCTATATCTGGCATCAAAGATGCTTCACCCAAAAAATAGTCATATTCATCTGCGATTTTTTTAGCTTCTTTCTTTGTCATCTTTTTAAGTTCATCTCTTGTTATTGTTTTGATCCCCAATTTCTTAGCCTCATTTACCAGCGAGTTAGTAATAACACATATTTTACTTTTCTTTCCCTTTTTATTTGGAAGAATTATAGAGCCACTAAATCTGTTTTCTGGTTTAGAAAGATCAATATTTTTTAAATTAATAATAAGATCCCATGTTTGGGTGAACTTCCTTTTCTTACTTTTCTCCCTAGCTGTTTTCAGGGCTTCCATTATTTCCTTTTCTTCTATCATAAAAGACCTCCTACCGAAGTAGTAATCGGCTTAGAATAATTTTAGGTGGTGTTAAGTATATAAAGTTTATTTTGAGGGAGATGCCTTCGTCCCCGACTCTTTTACCTCAACCTCCTTCCCACCTTCCTTTGGCAAAAGCTCATTTATGATATCCTGTGACACTCCTTCCTCTTCCATCTTGGCAACTATCTCATGTCTTTTTCTACCTTTCATCTCATTCATTATTTTGTTTGCCTTTTCTCTCATCTCTTCTTCATGTTTCTTTCTTTCCTCTGCTAACTTCTTCATCTCTTCTTCCAATTCCTTCAATTCCTCTGCAGACAGTTCGGTTTTTTCATGAGATATTTCATCATCATACTTACCTTCCTCAATTTCCTTCATTACGATTTTTGGATTTTTTCCTTCTATGAGTATGCCAGCAGATACGCATGTACCTACGATCTGCTTTACAATTGATTTCATATCAGTTGAATTCATAGCATCTCTCTTGGCCTTGGCGATTTTTATTATTTGCTCTATCTTAAGATCTGCTACATTTTCTTCCTTTGGATTTGAGGATAATTTTTCTATCTTAGCTTCTTTTTTTATAAGTGCAGAAACAGGAGGAGTTCCAACTTCAATCTTAAAGCTCTTATCATCCCCTACAATTACCTTAACTGGGACCTGCATGCCAGAGAAATCCTTGGTTTTTTCATTTATTGCGCTTATAATTTCTCCTATGTTTACTCCAAGAGGGCCCAATGCAGGACCAAGCGGTGGACCTGCACTTGCTTTTCCTCCATTCACCAATGCCTCTACTATTTTTTCCGACATAATATCACCATAATCAAGTATGAGTTTCCGTGCCACCTTTATCTTCATATTTCTCTACAATTCTAATTGAGTCAATGCCTACCGTAACTGGAATTGATACAGCAGCTTCAAGCAATTCTACCGTTACCTCTCCCTTTCCAATTCTTGTTACCTTCCCGCGTTCTCTTTTGAATGGGCCACCAATTATTTCGACAATGTCTCCCTTATGTATCTCTATTTCTTTTTCTCCAGTCTCTAAGAACTGTTTTATTTCCTCTATATTTACAGGTTTATCTATCAGGCCCTTTATGTATCTTAAATCCCTTATAGCTTCTCTTATATCACTTTCTTTGCCCTCAATCATCACATATCCCTTTAATTTTTCTGGGTGAATCATGGCTTTTATTTCATATCCTCTAGATTTCACTTTACTCTCTATCTCAGACATTACTATACTTTCTCTTCCTATTGTGGTCCTTATCGTATAAATCGTATTATCACCCAAATATCGCTATTATCTTGAATATTAAGAATATTATAAATCCTATGCTCCCTATGAGTATTATGCCAAGGCCAGTTATTTTCACTGCAGCTATGTATTCTTCTTTAGTTGGCTTTCTTGTAACCTTTAGGACTCTTACGCAATTTTTTAAAAAGCTTATTATTTTCATACCATCCACCGTAAGAGAATTAAGATGAAGAAAAATATATAAAGATTGCCCTCCAAAGAGGGCACCCTCACACCGGGAAGGACGAATCTTACTCAACAAAGTCTATCCCTAAGATTTTCTCTATTTCCTTCTTCTTCTCCACACTATATGGCTTTGTTGGACCATATATCTGCGGACTCTTAACTCCAGTTACTATTATCATAGCTCTTACAACATCTCCAAGAGATGGGTCTATTTGAGCTCCCCATATGACTTTTGCCTCTGGGTCAAGTCTTTCGCTTACGCGCTGTACTATTTCCTGAGCTTCTTTTATTGTCATATCTGCTCCACCAGACACATTCACGAGTGCTCCAGTGGCACCATCAATATCAACATCTATCAGCGGTGTGTTAAGGGCTTTCTCAACAGCCTCAGCAGCCCTCCTCTCTGTATCGCTCTCGGCAAGTCCTATCATGGCAAGTCCGCCGTTGCTCATAACAGCTCTTACATCAGCAAAATCAAGGTTCACCAATCCAGGCTTTGTTACGAGCTCTGTTATTCCCTTAACAGCATTGACCAATATTTCGTCTGCAACTTTAAATGCAGTTGCCAGTGAGACGTCGGGAACTATTTCCAAGAGTTTATCGTTTGGAATAACTATCAATGTATCAACAACTTCTGCTAATTTTTCCAATCCGCTCCTTGCATTGAGTTCCCTTTGCTTGCCCTCCATGCTGAATGGCAGTGTTACCACAGCAACTGTTAAGGCACCATTCTTTTTTGCAGTTTCAGCAACCACTGGCGCAGCACCGGTTCCTGTTCCTCCTCCAAGGCCACATGTGACAAATACCATGTCGCTTCCTTCAAGGATCTTTTGTATATCCTTCTTACTTTCCTTTGCTGCTTCTTCACCTATTGCTGGGTCAGCTCCTGCGCCCAGACCTTTTGTGACTTCTTTTCCAATGAGTACTTTGTTTTCACATTCCGTGTAAAGTAAATCCTGAGCATCTGTGTTTACGACATAAATTTCAGCTCCAATTATACCGACTTCAGACATCCTTGAAACTGTATTTCCGCCAGCACCACCAATTCCAACAACTTTTATGTTTGCTTTTCTGGATTCAAGAATACTTTCAAGTTCTTTATCTATCTTAGTTTCTTTTTTTAGTTCATCTTTTCCAGTTTTAATGCTTTTTTTTGTTGCAACCATATTTAAGACCTCCATTAAAACATTTGACATCAAATAAGTCATGTGTTTACAATTGATCAATAATAGAATATATTATATATGTAATATATATAAAGCTTTCGGGGGAGAGGGTCATTTAATTATTTAGTTTTAACCTCAAAAATCTCAGAGAATTTGATCTTGTTTATTCCAATATGTTCCTTAACATCATTTGCTATTAGTTCTTTACTGCTCCTATCCACATCTTTTACCATTATTATCTCAACCTCACCATCTTTTATTATCACATCTGATGGATCACATTTGTAGTACTCACATATAGCTTTTATTTTATCTTTTCTATCGTCTATCTTTTCTTTTATTTCCAACTCGTAAACAAGGGTTTTGCCTGCCAATGGATTGTTGAAGTCAACTTTTACTCTTCCTGAGTTCACAGATAGTATTCTTCCTCTTATGTTATCCATGCTTATTGGCATTCCTGGTAGTGGTGTTATACCTTGTTTTTTAAACTCTACGGAGGGTATCAGTTTAATTAAGTTAGGATTCCTTTTTCCGAATCCGTCTTGAGGTAATACCTCTATAGTTTCCTTGTCACCAATGTTCATTCTTAGAAGTGCGTTATCAAGTCCTCTAATAACTTTGTTGTATCCTACTATTACAGGTGCTGGGCCATATCTTGCATCTTTGTTGTATATTCCTTCTTTTTTCGCTACATTCTCGTCAGTAGTATCGAAAACCTCTCCGGTCTCCTTTATCTTTCCCGTGTATACAATTCTTACAAAATCTCCTTTCTTCATAAAATCATCTTTGACATCAAACAAGTCAATTATTCTATTAATATTCCTGGTTTCATTGGCTTGGCCTGTCTCGACTTGGGCTCATCTCCCTTGGTTATAATCTCTATCTCTACTTTATTCTTTCCTATGACATCTTTATTTCTTTTTAAAAATTCAATTTCTTTCTCTCTGGGTGGAATTTTTTTCATCTCAATCCTATTTAAAGATTGTGCATAATTTATTAAATTC
>JAGGZI010000040.1 GCA_021162085.1 Candidatus Aenigmatarchaeota archaeon | reverse complement strand
TTCCGGTCCCAATTGTTGAAACGTTAGAATATGTTAAATTTCCTATGTTGAAATAACTTGAGCCAGATGAGAAGTTGTTCAATCCTCTTAGGGTCAAATTTGTGCTGACTGTTGTGGTTGGCTCTATGGTAACTATCATTGGGAAACCATTTCCAACCTGTGCCGACTTGTTAACAGTTCCGGGGTCATCATTACCAAACTGTATGGGCACGTCGTGAACTGTCATGTCTATGACCTCTGGTGATGATACAGTGAAACTACCTGTAAAAGACATATTCCACCACATTGCTTCTTCGTAAAAATTTGCGTAACATGCGGGAGAAGCTTCGGTATCAAAATGATACTTAAGTTGTAGTACATCTCCTTGCAAGCAACTATTTGGAATGGTGGCATTTTCATTTACAAGAACGCCACTATCGCTGAGATCCTTCACTGTCTCCCATTCACTTCCATTATAACATCTCAATCTTGAATCATCATATACATTATGAACCAATATATTATTTGCAAAGAAGTTTTGTGTTTCAGTAGCTAAGTCATACACCCTTCCATTATACCAATAAGACTCTATTTTTTTTACTTTTTCATAACTTAGTGATTTATTTTCTTTTAGAATTAAGAAATCATCTCCTATTTTCACTTTATCAGCTCTTATATAACCATTGTTTTTAACATATATCATATGATTGGCTGTAGCCTCTAATTCAAAATTATTTCCATAAAATTTATACAGGAGACCATTGTAATAATGCTCTGTCTTCTTTATCACTTGATTATCTCTTATTTTATTATTTGATAATCCCAATATATTTTCCCCATCACAAATGCTTTTAATTTCTTTACTTGAATTTTGATAAGAAATTGAGATAAATTCTCTAAAGGAAGGACATATTGCTCCTCCAGCAATAACATATTGGTATTTGTCTTCAACCATCGCATTAATTACGGTGGAAGGTATTGTATAATTCATATAAAGATCACCGACGTTACATCCACCAAGGCGGGCATAACTGCTCCAATCTCCGTCTATTAAGTTATTTTCATTGTTCCAATCTCCATCAAAAACATAACTTCCATTTCCTAATCCACCACAATTAGTAGATTTATTTGCAAATTCTTGGTAACACCACTCATTTGGTCCATAACATAATCCACCATCATCACAGACTTTTGCATACCAGGTTGTGTCTTGTGAGGCGGTTAAAGTTGCGTTCAGTTGTTGTGGTGAGCCTGTTGTTTGTAAAGGTGAAGATGCAGCTATGCAACCGGTGGTTACAGAATAATTACAATTTGTGAAGTCTGTACTGTTGTCTATGAGTAATTTTACGTAGTCACCGCTGGTGTCGTTTACGTATGAAATGAAGTAAACTGTGTCTCCTTCGTTGTATGTGGATTTGTCTGTGGTGGTGTTGATGAGAATTGGCTCTCCGGTTGCAAAGGTTCTAGGCGTAAGCAAAACTACAAAAAACAAAAAAACAAGAATCATTAATTTTTTCATGATAATAGGTTGATTATCTTTTTATAAAAATTTAGCAACTGGTATTAGATAAACCTCTCCCCTTTGAAACAATTTTATATTCAAAAAGCTTAAAGATTATCTATTGTATGGAAACTAACGTTCCATTTTTGCCATCGAAAGAGTAAATGAATTTAGATGATGTTATATGGTCTGCGAGTATGAGATGAAGGACGGAACAATGAGGGTTAATTGCCTTGGTTGTATATATGGTTCCAGTATAGAGGATTATCCTGCCTGTATGGCACGAACGATTGACAAGCTTATAGAGACCAAGAACGTCAAGAGCATAGTTCTCGCTAAAAATAGGGAATACGAATACCCGTTTGAACAAACTAAAATGCTTGCGCAACTTGCCTCTGCAATAAATGAGATAATAAAAACGAAGAAGTTGATAAGCCCTTTAAGGGCTGGAAGAGAGTGCATGGGCTATACGGGCGAAGTTTTTTCTAAATTTCAAAGTATCGTGCTCAGCGATCTGAGGTCCGACCCGATTGCCGCCTACGAAAAAATAAAGAGATTGATAAGGCATACTAGGATAAAAATAGAGTCCGTTACGGGAAGAACTCAAATATGTTATCAGAAACTACTTGATAACGTATTGATTCCAACCATAACTACATTAGAGAATCTTGATCTGATAAAGAAGGCAAAACCATTCATGTCCAAATATAAAATTGGCGATAGAGGCGTATACAGGGAGATATTCCACCCCACAACTAGACCAAACTTCATGTTAACTAAGTACATGACCCAGCCACCAAGGGGCGGAGAGATAATAGATAGGTATAAGATTGGTGGTGATGTGGAGGTAGAGATATACAAAGTACCAAACTCCGTTAGATATGTATACCATGTTGTTCCCCCTGAGTTCAGATTGGGTGAGGACAAATACACAATTTTAGATGCCGCAAGGAGATATCTAACCGAACATAAGCCGAGAGCCTTAGAATTCACCGAGCCAGAAAAAATGAGGGAAGTATTTTCTAACATAGGAAGAGACCTCATAACAGACTTATCTGATCAGATGGGAATCAGGCTTTCGACTCAGGACGTGGAAGAACTTACCGAGATACTGACAAGATATACCGGGGGACTTGGAATACTTGAGGTTCTGCTCGCAGACAAAAAGATTCAAGACATATACATAAATTCTCCAATTGGGGAGATACCCATATACATATTTCATCAGGATTACCAGGAGTGTGAAACCAATCTGATACCAACTCATGAGGATGCCGAATATTGGGTAACAAGATTCAGGATGATGTCTGGTAGACCACTGGATGAGGCAAATCCGGTGCTTGACACGGAGGCTATGGTGCCCGGGGGAAGGGCAAGAATAACCGTGATAACGAGATCCCTATCTCCTGATGGATTTGGATTCTCAATAAGGAGGCACAGAGATGATCCATGGACTTACCCACTTTACCTTAAGCCAGATATAAGATTCTTTAATCCACTATTTGCAGGGCTGATGTCCTTTGTAATCGATGGTTCAAGAACATTCCTCATTGGCGGGACCAGATCATCAGGAAAAACCTCACTCCTAAATGCGTCAATGCTTGAGATAATGAAGAAATATAGAATAGTCACCGTTGAGGATACACTTGAACTGAGTGTCAAGAGGATGAGAGAACTTGGATTCAACATAGAGAGATTAAAATCCCGTTCCGTGATAACACAGGTGGAAACTGAGATGCCAACCGAGGAAGCCATAAGAACTGCCCTAAGACTTGGAGATTCCTGTCTAATACTTGGTGAGGTCAGGTCCACAGAGGCAAAGGCACTTTACGAGGCAATGAGAATTGGTGCTCTTGCAAACACAGTTGCTGGGACAATTCACGGGGAAAGTGCTTATGGTATATTTGACCGTGTTGTAAATGACCTGGGAGTTCCAGTAACATCCTTCAAGGCAACCGACCTTGTGATAATATGCAACATACTCAAGTCAGCAGATGGACTTCATAGATTCAGGAGGGTAACAACCGTAACGGAAGTAAGAAAGCACTGGAGGAAAGACCCCGTTGAAGAGGGAGGCTTCGTGAACCTTATGGAATATTCGGCAAAGGAGGATACTCTAAAGCCAACATCCACACTTCTAAACGGGGAAAGTGTTATATTGAATGAAATAGCATCTAACATAAGAGAATGGTCAGGCAACTGGTCAGCAGTATGGGACAACATAAACCTCAGAGGAAAAATAAAACAGGCCATAACAAACTATGCCCTGAACACGGGAATAAAAGAACTCATGGAAGCCCCATTTGTGGTGTTATCAAACGAGAAGTTTCATTTAATCTCTGAGGAGCTAAGGGAAGAGGTGGGCTCGATACCACCGGAAAGGGCATACAAGATGTGGGATGACTGGATGAAGGAACAGATAAAAAAATGGAAGAAAACTCAGACAACTCATATATAAATTTAACGGTTTCTTACGATAAGAAAATTTTAAATTTTAGCCTCTCAAGGCTCTTATCCTTTAAATTTTGCATTTTTTAGTTCAATGGGAACATTAAATTTAAATAGCTTTTTATGAAGATTTCTTATTTATGTTATTTGAGGAAGAACTTAAAAAGAAAATTGGAGAAGATTTTTTTGATTTATCGGAGCAAGAAAAGATCAGGCGTCTAAATGAAATGGGTAAAAAGGAATTTGAGGAGTATGAGAAGCAAAGTAAGAGAATATTTTCAAATGGAGAAGTGGATCATCTGAGAAATGCAGTCACATATTTCTTTCTTGCAGGAAAAAAGAGACATTTTAAAAAGGCAATTGATGAACTAAGGCAATACCTTGATTCTCTTAGAATAATACCATACAATATGTACGAGGAAGTTCTCCATGAGAGCAAGTCCGTAGAGGAAAGAATTAAATATACAACTGAGCCAACTCTTTAGTTCAAACTTTTTATAAAGGGAAAACATAATTCTAGTTATGGCAAAACCCCCCAAAGACCTTAGAAAAGCTAGGATTGAAGAGTTGAAGAGAATTCTGAATGAGTCAATGCCAGCAATCGAGTTACCGGAAGAATTTGAAATAAACCCCCACAGCAAGGAATATCAAACCTTCAAAGAAGAAGAGATGAGAGAAAAAACAACACTTTATGAAAAATTATGTAAGATTTTTGAGCCATTGAACATAGAGCCTGATAAGGAAACGAGAAAGAACATGCAAATGGCAATAGACTTTGCCCACTTGAAGATAACGCCCGTTGGTGCATTCTCCCTTGCAATTATCATGGGTATTCTCTTAATGATCATTGCCGTAATAGTACTGTTCGTCACTGTTAACTTCACCCTCACCATATCGTTGTTCGTACTCTCAGTTCTGGTGATCTATGGTTTGATGAAATATCCAATGTATCTAGCAAATCAATTTAGGGTTAATGCTTCTCAGGAAATAATCCTTGCCGTCCTGTACATGGTAATATACATGAGAGCCTCCCCAAACATGGAAGGTGCAATAAAATTTGCCGCGCAAAACCTCACGGGTCCACTTGCCTACGACCTGAGGAAAATTCTATGGGACGTTGATGTAAGAAGGTATGAAAACATTTACGATGCTGTGGAGGATTATGTGGATAAATGGAAGGGTAACGAAGATTTCATAGAGTCGATGCACCTCATAAGGTCTTCCATGGAGCAACCTGAAACAAGAAGAAATGCCATGCTGGATGAGGCAGTCAATAGAATACTTGAGGGAACAAAGGAAAGGATGAAACACTACTCACAATCCCTGAGGATGCCAGTCATGTTAATATATGCCCTTGGTATAATGCTACCAATACTTCTCCTTGTTATGATGCCTGTTGTCATGCTGATGATGAGCGAAACCATAGATCCCTTGTTATTGATTGTTATGTATGATGTAATCCTGCCACTGACCATATTTGCCATAACCAAAAAAGTTCTATCCTATAGACCAGTAAGCTATTACTCTCCTGACATATCGATGCACCCGAAGTACAGCCCCGTTGGAAGAATAAAAATAACCATTGGAAATGTTAAAAAAGATATTTCCCTGTGGCCAATTGGACTATTCATATCATTGGCACTGATAGTACCTGGGGCACTCTTGACCCTTGGTAGTGCATCCCAGATAAGCCTTGGAAATCTTATGTACTCCTTAATAATAACATGGGGAATTGGACTTGGTATATCCTCAGTGTTTATAATAGACAGCGGAACCAAAACCAAGATAAGGGACAACGTCAGGAAGCTTCAGGACGAGTTCTCAGAAGCACTCTTCCAGTTTGGCAGCAGGATGGCTCTTGGTAATCCCATGGAGAAGGCCATGGAACAAACCGTTGAAAAGACTTCCGACCTCACAATATCTCAGATGTTCAAGAAGACTTTAAGGAATATGAGGCAGGGTGGATTGGCACTTGAGGCAGCATTGTTTGATAAGAAGTTCGGAGCAGTATGGGATTATCCATCAAAGCTTATCGTGAACGTTATGAGAATAATATTTGAGGCAGCAAAGAAGGGAGTTAAGAACGCTGCGTTGAGCGCCATGGCAATATCACGTTACATAAAACAACTTCATCAGATAAATGAGGACCTCAAGGAGATGCTTGGAGAAGTTACAACAAGTATGAAATTCCTATCAATGTTTCTTGCTCCATTGATATCCGGTGTGACCATAACCATGGCGGCAATAATGATGATGATTTTCAAGGCCCTTGGAGAAAGCATGACAAACCTCCAGAGCTCAAAGATTCCCGGATTTACTCAAACAATGATAGGAGGTTGGGGAGGAGTTGGAAAGATAATGCCACTTGGATTCTTCCAGATTATTGTAGGCATATACACGATAGAGGTCATATATCTTCTTTCTTATCTCATAAATGGCGTTGAGAACGGTCCAGGAGACAAGATAAGTGAAAGGGACCTTGTTGGGTGGAGTTTATTAATTGGTTTAATAATATATACATTGAGTTTGGTCGTAACGTACAGTATGTTTGGACCGATGATAGAAGATTTGCTGACGGGTGGTTCACTTGCATAAAGGTTTGGTTGGATATGGACTTAAGGAAGTTGTAATAGCCATTGCAATTGCCCTTTTAATATTGCTTGGGGTTGTTGGTATGTTTTACAACTTCTTTGGCAACTGGTTGTGATAATATGGAAGATACCACACTCAAAATCGTCCTCATAATAATAGTGTTCATTGTGGTTGCTGCAATATCATTTTCTCTCATAGTTCCCTATGTAAGTAAAGCTTTGAGCAGTACATACAAATTTGTCCTTCCGTAGGTTTTATATTTTAAGGAGAATAAAATCTTAGTATGAATAAGACAGTTGCAGTCATACTTGCCCTGATAGTGTTCTTAATTCTCTTCATGTTTGTCTTTGCTGTCTATAGTGGTGTAAAGGGATATGGTTTATCACTGAAAAATGCTGGATGTTGGATTTACTGTAATTTTAAGATTGCAGGTCCTTTAAGAACATGGCTTCTACCGGGAGGTCCTTGTGGATGTTGAAGAAAAAAGGTATATCACAAATAATATGGTTTCTTATAGCCTTCATATTAATACTTGTCATCCTCGGTATAGTTGTTCTCATACTTAATCAGGGAAAAAAATTTGGGCTTGATGCCCTTGAAAAAATATTCAACCAAGTTATAGGAAAGGTGAACACATGAGAAAAGGTATTGGAGGCGTACTTGCTGCATTGTTGGTGATAATAATTTTCATAATCATTGCACTTTTCATTTTCTTCCTTTATGGAAAAGTTCATGGAAAAACATTTGACCTTATAAATGAAATGGGCAAGGTACTTCAGGGTGGTGGATAATGGGCCTTCTAACATGGGAGAAAACATCTGGAGTACTATGGACTGTAATAGTGTTTTTGATAGTGTTATCAATAATACTCATAATAATATTGATGGGAATAAAACCAAGAATAGAAGACATTGTAGGTAACATAAATGTTGGGTGATTTTGTGAAGGGAACTGAAGTTGGACACTTGTTGACCATTTTCCTGTCCGTAGCAATTGGATTCGTACTCCTCGTAGTTATATGGCATGCCCTTGGTGCCAATCAAGTTCTCTCCGAGGGAGCCGCAACAACCGGTAGTGCTCTTAGGCTTGGAGATGCAATAAAAGGAGTCTATCAGTGCGTTCAGGAGGAAGAGAGCAAGACAAACGGACACCCTGAGGACTGCGAGGAAAAAGTTAACATAACCATGCCACAACAACTGACAAAGGGTATAACATATTATGTACATGGTGGTGACTACAGTTATGGAAACGACCCAAAATGGATAATATACCATAGCAGAGAGAAAGGTGGAGAAAAAGGTAGCATAGGAATCATACTTTATGAAATAACATTCACAGATGTTCAACATGTTGTTTATGATAAATGTCCTAACGGAATCTGCTATGGAATGGTTGAAATGAGCAACAACGACAAAGTGGAATTTGATAAGGACCTATCAGGTAAGGTGGAACCATTCTGGCTTTTAAGCCCATGTGGAGCAGAGGTTAAGGTTTACTACGACAAAACTAAAGACAAAATAAAAATTTGTAAGATAAGAAATCTTGGTAAGAAGGATGGATTCACATCGGATAAAAACTTTTGCTGGAACAATGATCCTGTTGATTTAGGAGGTACTATAATTAAATCTACTATTAGGCTTTTTGAAGGACCGTTTGGTATAACATCCGAACCAGTAGATACAAATTGGCCGGAAAAGTCCAAAGACTGGAGTTGTTCAAAACACCATAGTCTGGGTTGGTGAAAATGAAAAAGGGAGCCATGATGAATCTTATGATGATGCTTTTGATAACTGTGATAATCGCATTTTTCTTTGGTGTTGTGTATGCTAAGGTTGGCGGATGGGGAAGCAATATATTGGGTCTCTCAAGGGCTACATCAATAACACAGAGCGTTGTGGGTATCATGAACATAATTTCCTCAAGCCCGCAGAACCAAACAGCAAAAATTAAAATAGGTGCCCTATCATGCACTATGACACTTGACTCAACAAATAAGTACATAAAAACCACAACCAAAGGTCTAAATCAGATGACATATGGTATGTACTTCTTAAACGACACAAAAATCGAGGTGCCGTCAACCATAGAATGCAACCATGGAAATACGATAGTTCATATAGACAAAAATGGTGATGTTATATCCATATGGAAAGAGTGATCTCTAACAAAGGATTTGGAATAAACACGATTGTTTGTATTTTTGCCTTCATTTTGCTAGTCTTTGCGCTCGCCTTTTCCATAGGATTCTTCGCTGGGATACTCAAGCAGGAAGAGGAAGGAGCAGACATAGTGACTCAAGAAATTGTACAGATGTCCATGCTCAGTAGGATATTAACTTCAAAGGATTGCTTCAGCACAGGAGAAATGGGAATTTTGAATAAAACTCTCCTGGATGAAAGGAAACAAACTGGTGACATAGATTGTGTAAAGATGTACAGGACGTACTTTGACTTAACGATAAGTTCCTCCAATGACAAATGGGACTTTAGTTATGACCTCACGAATGAGCCAAAACAATCCATGATACTTCCATTCCTGTGGCTCTTTGGTAAAAAGCCTGGAATTCAGATCACATTGCCTGTTCTAATAAGGTCTGATGGTGGAGACGAGCCTGCAATCCTCAAGTTGAAGACATATTACAAGCTTCCACCAAAAGGTTCAACATCGTTACCTCCCATTTAGTGGTGTAGTTTATGAGAAAGGGAATTGTCACATGTTTTTTCATTGCAATGATATCGATTGGTATAATATTTGCAGTTATGCTTCTGACAGTTCTACACTCTTATCACCTCTTGGAATTCAAGTCAGATATAAAAGAAGAGATAGCCGAACCAACTTTTCCAGAATTAACATTTAACTCTTTCCTTGGAATGAGGGTCAACGGAATTACTATGAGAGATCTTATAAGTGAATACCTTATCACAGGAGATGACAACATAAAGACAATTATCAAAAACAAATTCAACGATATGTTTGGAAATTACAAAGCCGTGTTGGTGTTTAAGGACCAAACACTTAACCCAAATAACATAGATTTGAATGGGAAACACTACACCGCCTTCAGAAAGATTGCAGTTCTAGGTGGATATGAAAATATTCAGTTGAGGTTTTACAAATGAAGGGCATCGCTGGACTCGTGATTGCACTAATAATAATCACTGGAATAATTGTTGGTGGAGTAATTTCGTATGAATCTATTAAACTCACAAAGAATTCTGTGGGATACACCATAATGCTTGACGAAGGGAAACTCATGGAAGCACAGGCACACTATGATGCAGATAAACAATTTTTAGGAAATGCTCTCTGGTTGTCCGGAGTGAACTCTCTGTATGAGAACGGCTTAAATGGTGGATTGGATAAAGATTCTACCGAATACAACACATGGGGCAAATGCGAAGGATATGTATGCTGGTCAAA
Organism: Candidatus Aenigmatarchaeota archaeon; assembly: GCA_021162085.1. GTDB lineage: Archaea > Aenigmatarchaeota > Aenigmatarchaeia > PWEA01 > JAGHBM01 > JAGGZI01. Next base: position 50,308 of record JAGGZI010000040.1, on the reverse strand, counting down.
GGATAATTATCCAAGTAAGGATGATGTTGCCTCCCAGCTTGGTAGCAGAATAAACGAAACATATAAAGGATGGTTTGATAACTTCGCTTCTGACCTTGACGTAAAAGTTAATAGATATCTCGATGATCCTACACCAAAAATAAAAATGGACTACACAAATTCAAAAATAAAACTAAGTTATGAAGCAAACTTATTCTCAAGCAACAAATACCAAGGCGATGAATCATTAAATCAAACAATCGAAGGTAATGAAAAGATAGAAACTGACATTCCCACAAAATACTTCATTTTGTACGACAAGGCTAAGAACTTCGTTAATAATATTAATGATTTGAAAAGTGAACTTAAGGATGTATTAGATTATGTCAAAGTCTGCGGCTCTGAAGGTGGAACATTATCCGAAAATGAAGCTAAAAACAAAATTCAATCCAAGTTGAATGAAATAGCAAATGGTAAAAATGATAATAACATCGAATGGGAACTAAAACTGGTGAAGATGAATTTATTGAATATGGGATTCAACAACTACAAAGCTTCATTTGTAATAAGTGTAAGTGTTATAGATAAATCCACTAAAATTCCAACTCCCGATGGCATGAAAAAACTTGCTCTAACATTTGGCATAGAGGATACGATGAGTTTCACAAGGATAGTAGAAAATGTATGTGAAAGTGCCATTGACTCAAAATGTGATATTGATTATCCAGTCAATGCGTGCTCAGGTGGCTTATGCAACTATTGGGTGAAGAAAGAAAAAGCCAACTGCCAGTCTGGACAAAGCTGCTATTGTGAGTATCAACAATCCTGTAACTGTGGCATAGACAAGTGTGAAAATGAGAATGGTTGCATAGTTACCCCATATAGAATAATCTTCGTGACATCTGAAGTTTACAATGGTTCGCTTGGTGGGCTTAGTGGAGCAGATGCGAAATGTCAGGAACTTGCAAGTAATGCTGGATTAAGTGGCACGTTCGTAGCACTCCTATCGGACTCGAATACAGATGCCAGGAATAGAATATCAAACTGTTACTTAAAGAATACTCACGGAGACGTGATATCTACGGACTGTGATGACCTGTGGGATGGCTCAATAGAAAATGCAATAAATTATGACGAAAATGGTAATCTCATCGCGAATGGTTATTATGTTTGGACAGGAAGCAACAAAACTGGGCAATATGAGGAAAATAATTCTTGTAGAGACTGGACATCAGATAAAGACGGATGGACTACAGGAGACGACGAGGACTTTGGCCATCTTGGTTTATCAAATGAGAATAGTTTCAACTGGGTTGATATAATCTCAAGTGGATGTAATAATAAAAACAGATTGTATTGTGTTCAGACCGGATAAATCTTTAAAAATAATGAAGAAGAAGATTTATAGTGATAAGTTATGAATATGGGAAATGGTAAGGGTGTCGGTAGTAGTGTTATAATTGTTGTTGTAACCATAATCCTTGCCCTCGCCGTCCTTGGGTTTGGTCTTGGTATGATGCACCAGGCTAAGCCAATTCGTTCAGTTAGTGACATCATAAGCAATGCGTGGGAAATGTTCAATGGAAGTGAGAATGAGAATCAGGGAGCCTCAATAACCTGCCTGAGTGATCAATCGTCACCGGAATATACTTTTGTAGTTATAGAACAAAAAGTAGACAATAAAAATGAAAAAAAATCTCATGAAATTGAGACTAAGTGGAGATGTGATGTTCCTGGAGGAGAAGGAAGTTGTATTATAAAAAATACTCAAGCTTCGGGGAGAGTTCTTACTGGTATGTCTCATGGAGAAACTTCAGCACTTAAAACGGAGATATACAAAGGTTTTGACTCTACTTCCCCAGACTTCACCAATAGCGTGAAAGATCAACCAAAGTGTGAATATAAAGGAGTGCATAATTGTATATATTCTTTATCATCTCCCGTTGAAAATAATTACTTCAGTGGACAAAATTTGTTTTTTAAATATAAAATCTCTTCACACTATTCTGGGATTTTTGGAGAAACTTATACAAATTTCACATATTATTATTGTTGTCCGGAAGATTGGGAATGGAATAAAAATCTAAATGTATGTTGCCCAATAGATAAAACGGAAGAAGATTGTAAAAAAGAGTATGGAAATATTAATAATTTTACTGAATACTGTGCCAATTCTGAAAAAGTTCCAGGCAAGAGTTTATTGGAGAAAATTGGTTGTAGTGTTTCGTCAACTGGTTGCCAAAAAGATAGAATAAGTGATGGCATATCTTCGGATTGTACTAGTATTCCGCTAAAAATATATTATTTATACTCAGATCCATACCAAAATGTAAATAATGATATTACAATATGTTTAGATCAATCCGGAGATTGTAAAAGGTCTAACATCGAAACTGGCCAATGTCTTCGATTAAATTTCAAAGATTTCTATGGAAAATCTGTATATGTAAAAGATTTGTGGTTCAGGTCTGGCTCTGATGACGGACACAATGACCTTTATGTTTTTGGTTGTTACGATGGAAGTTGTAATAACAATGGTGATGGGTGGCATACCATTGCAGAAGATGTTGAGGGATACAATGTTTTGAACCATATCTTTGTAGACAAAAAATTGGATATGATAGATATTTGTCCAAAACGTGATAGCAAAGACCATAAAATTGCCTGGGTCAAATTCACAACAAATGAGAGCTTAACTAAACCTCCATGTCAACCGGAACAAATATGTGTACAACATGGACTTGAAAATGGTGGCACAACATGCTATGTAGGAGAGGATGGTAAAGCATATTTACTAAATTGTGCGGATACGAATGGAGATGGATGTGTGGAATCTGTCGGACCAATTCAACAATGTGCTTATGGGTGTAACAACGACAACTCAGGATGTGCACAAAAGCCTGCAGATCCCTGTGATGCTGCATGTAAGCATTTAAATGCCAATTCTTATGGAGCATGCAGAAACACAATTACTACTCCAAATCCGCAATGTGTGGCTGGTCCTCTTTCAATTTTAGACACTTGCATAAGTTATAAACAACTTCCATTTTACTTTGACACAACAGGAAATAACTTTGGTTGTGGTGATGCATCTTCGAGTGCTTGTTATTGTATCAGAAGTGAGTTCTGCCCAAGCTGCTCACAGGTAAGTGGCTTGTGCACAAATGAGGGATGCTTAAAAACTATATGTCTAAATCCAAACATAACAAAAATTAAAGGAGGCTGCCGATCTACAACATGTGAAAATGATATAACAATTGACCAGGACTGTAATGATGATAATTGTATTCGGCGGTATTGCAGCGATTGGCAAGATAGTGACTATCTATGTCTTGATATGAAGGGTTCTTCAACCCAGACTGGAAGGTGTAACGCTTATTACTCATCGGCTGGTCTCAAAGACTATTTTGTTGCACAATGTATAAAAATAGATTTAGAAAGTAATCCAATGTACATCTACTCATTGAAAATGAGATACTCAGCGACAGACAGCTTTACAAATCCGAATATTGATATTTATCCATTTGTATGTTATGTGGGTGATGATTGCAGTAAACTTGGACTTGGAAATGTATTAATGAATGGTCATGATTACTATACGGTAAATTCAATTTCATATCCAGAAGAAATCACCTTTAATGGATTCGATACCAGTAGAAAAGTGAAAAGAATAGATATATGCCCGAATTATTGGAATGGTAATGGTTTTAATTTGAAAATAGATTGGATAAAAGCTGTAGTTGTTTCAAACCCATGGGAGTAGGTGATTTAAAATGAAAGGAATATCAATGTCGATAAATACGATAATTATATTAGTTATTGGGCTGATTGTGCTTGCCTCACTTCTTGCCATATTCATGGGTTCGGCAACGCCGGGTGGCAACACCATGAAATGTCAGGCAAAGTGGAATGCTGAATGTGCCAAATACGTTGCAGCTGGTGGATGCGATGACATAAACAAAGGAGATTTAGACTCTTTAAAAAATGCAGCATCATGTATGGGAATAAGTGAAGCAGATGTAAGAGATACTTGTTGTCAGAATTCAACAACAATCACAACCTAAAGGTGAATATATGAAAAAAGGTATGTCAATACCGATAAATACAATAATAATACTTGCCGTTGGACTGATAGTGCTCCTTGGAATTGTGGCTTTCTTCGTTGGTGCATTTGGAACACCATCAAGTACCATGAAATGTCAGGCAAAACTCAGTGCCGAGTGTCAGAAATTCGTTTCTGCCGGAGGATGCGATGATAAGATTAAAGCAAGCGACATGAGCAACTATGGAGACCTTGTGGATGCGATAAACTGTACATTGGGTTATAAATGGAATCCTCCCAACAACCAAAAAAAACTAGAGAAGGCAGAATCGATGTGCTGTATGGGATTAAATAAGTAATCTTTAAATATTTGATATGATGATTTTAAAACGGTAATGCTCCTAGAGTCCTAGGATAAAAAGAACAACAAAAATCGGAGGTGTAAGTAATGGCAGAAGAAAAGAAGAAAGAAAAAGCAGAAGAAAACATGGTATTCGTTGGGAAAAAACCAACGATGTCTTACGTCCTTGCATGTGTGACGCAGTTCAACGGAGGAATAAATGAAATACACATCAAGGCAAGAGGAAAGTCCATATCCAAGGCAGTGGACGTAGCAGAAATCACAAGGAACAAATTTGCCGAAGGAGCAAAGATAAAAAGCGTGGACATAGGAACAGATGAAATAACAACTGAAAATGGAGACAAAATAAACGTGTCAACGATAGACATAACGTTAGCAAAATAAGTGGGGATGTGCTTTTCTTTTCCCCTTATTTTTTATTTTTTGCAAAAAAGGCATGCTTAAATTCCTTTTCTCATAAAATTTAAATGATGGAAGAAGAAATTGAAAACTTGAAGATTTACATAAATGAAAAACTGATTGACTATGAAGACGATAGACCTGAAGATGGAAGAAGACTAAGAAAGATGTTCAACATGCTTCCATTCGAATTGATGAAAAGAGAAAAACTTCCATTTGGTCAGGTCCTGGCGGAATCCGTATACAAAGAAGCCAAAAAAGAAGGAGTGAAACCAGAGGAATATCTGGATGACCTCTTTAGAAATGAGCCAGAAGAGATAATAAAGGAGATAAGACACATAATTGGATTAGAAGAATAGAAACCTTTTTAAATGTGAAAATTCTAAAAAAGTTAAGTAGGTGAAGTAAATGGAAGTTATGCCAGATATGGGTAAAATGGGATATGACAGGGCAATTGTGACATTTTCTCCTGATGGAAGATTGTTCCAGGTAGAGTATGCGAGGGAAGCAGTTAAAAGAGGCTCAACATCGGTTGCAGTCACATTTAAGGATGGTATAGTGGTCATGGCAGCAAGACCTGTAGACAAGCTGTCTGTAAGAAACTTCCAGAATGAAAAGATACAGCAGGTTGATGACCACATAGGTATAGTGTCGTCTGGACTTCTCGGCGATGCAAGGGTATTAATAGATAAAGCAAGAGTTAAGGCACAAATCCATAGAATAACTTACGAGGAGCCAATAGACACGTTGAGCTTAACCAAATACATATCGGACTTAAAGCAACTTCACACGCAATATGCAGGATTAAGGCCTATGGGTGTGTCCTTCTTGATAGCAGGCATGGATGAAAGGCCGTTCCTCTTTGAAACAGACCCGGGCGGCTCAATGTTTGAGTGGAAGGCACAGGCTATAGGCAGAGGTCTGGAAACAGCAAGGAAGATACTTGAAACAGGATGGAAAGAGAATATGGACATGAAAAAAGCGATAGCGCTTGCATTGAAGGCATTGAAAAAATCAGAGAAGGGAATAACAACAGAAAACATAGAGGTTGCGGTAATAAACAAAAACGGATTTAAAAGGTATGAGGGTAAGGAAAAGCTAAATCTTTTGAAGAAATCTTAGTTTGGATATTAGGGGAATTTTATGTCCATTTCTACGGAGAATGCGGTCATAGCCAGATTGATATCTCATGGAAAGAAGTTTGAGATTCTGGTAGATCCTTACAAGGCAATGGAAGCAAAGAGAGGGAAAGATGTCCCAATAGATGACCTCACGGTAATAGACGAAGTGTTTGAAGACTCCGCAAAGGGAGAGCGCTGCAAGGAAGAAGACCTGAAAAAAGTATTTGGAACGGACGACTTCAAAACCATAGCATACAGAATAATAAGGGAAGGTATGGTCCAGCTAACAACAGAACAAAGAAGGAAGATAAGAGAGGAAAAGAAAATAAAGATTGCGAACATAATATCAAGGAAATCAGTTGACCCCAAGACGAAGATACCACATCCTCCTCAAAGAATTTTAAACGCAATGGATGAGGCAAGGGTTCATATTGATGAAACTGAGTCTGCAGAAGCTCAGGTGGAAAGAGTACTGACGGCGCTTAAGCCTGTAATACCGATAAGCATGGAATCTGTGAAGATAGCAATTAGAATTCCAGCAGCATTCGTTGGAAAATCTTACGGGAAGATAAAGGAATTTGGAGAGATAAAGAAGGAAGAATGGAAAAACGACGGCTCGTGGTTTTGTGTAATAGAAATTCCCGCAGGGATGCAGGGAGATTTTTATGAACTGCTTAACTCACTGACGAAGGGCGAAGCAGAAACCAAGATAATAAAGTGATTGGATGAAAAAATATAAATTTACTTTGAAAGAAGCATATGATTTTGGATGGGAAGGAATAAAAGGTAAAGCATACAACAATTCCTCAGATTTTAAGGATGCGAGTGTAGCTTTATTTGAAGTAACAGGAAGACATGGTAAAGTTAAGAGTCTTGTGAGTAATAGGGTATATTATGTTCTAGAAGGTGAAGGAGAATTCATAATAGATGAAAAGACTATACCCGTTAAACCTACCGATGTCATAATTATCCCAAAAAACACACCATACGATTATAAAGCAATAAAGGGGACTGTTCTGAAATTACTCCTAGTCCATACACCTTCGTGGGCACCAGAAAAGGAAGTGAAATTAGAATGACATATACGATAACACGCAAACAAAGGATAACAAAAAACTTATATTGTTTACACCCCTAAAATTGCTAAGGGGATTGATTCCCATAAGAAGTGTATTAAAAAATTATTGTCATGATACAAGAGAACAAAACAGATATTTGAGAGGTGTTTTGATGGAAGAAGTTAAACAGGAAAGTAAATTATTTGTTGGAGAAAGAAAGGTAGTCGTGCCTGGCGAGTTATTGGCCAGGGGAATAGATTTTTTGCCTGGGAAGGGCGCTTACAAAGAAAATGGAGAGATAAGAAGTAACATCCTTGGATTGGTAAAGATAAAGGAACACCTTATAAGTGTGATACCGTTGGCGGGTGTTTATGTACCAATACCAAACGATAGGGTGATAGGAGAAATAAAAGACGTTCAGATAACGTCATGGTTGGTTGACATAAATTCGCCATACATAGGATATCTCTCCTTGGCGGAAGCCGTTGAAGAATTCGTTGACCTGTCAAGAAAGGATATAACCGAATACTTCGATGTGGGAGACGTTATATACGCAAAGATTCAGAGAGTTACAAAGAAAAAAGATGTTCAACTAACAATGAAGGATAGGATGTGCAGAAAGCTTCACGGAGGAAACATAGTAAGGATAACACCCGCGAAGGTTCCAAGGCTCATAGGAAAGAATGGCAGCATGATAGAGATGATAAAGAACAAAACTGGCTGCCAGATAATAGTTGGACAGAACGGACTCGTATGGATAAACGGTGGTAGAGAATCCCTTGCAGCCAAGGCAGTAATGATGGTTGAAAGGGAAAGCCACGTAGATGGACTAACGAATAGAATATCAGAAATGCTTGATAAAGAAATAAAAGGTGATAAAGAATGAGTGAAGAAGTTAAACTTATAAAAAATGGTATAAGATTGGATGGAAGAAAGTTAAATGAAATGAGAGAAATGGAAGCAAAAGTTGGTATAATTAAAAGGGCTACAGGCTCAGCTTACTTCAGACTTGGTAATACGTCTGCTGTTGCAGCTGTTTATGGACCAAGAGAACTGCACCCAAAGCACCTTGTGGATCCAATTAAGGCATTTGTAAAATGCAGATACAACATGGCCCCATTCTCCACAACGGAAAGGGTGAGGCCTGGCCCAAGTAGAAGGTCGGCTGAAATCAGCAAAGTTATAAGGGAGGCTCTGTCATCTGTAATAAATCTGGACGAATTCCCAAGGGCAGGAATAGAAATTTACATAGAAATTCTTGAGGCAAATGCAAGCACGAGATGTGTAGGATTGAATGCCGCCTCTCTGGCTCTTGCAGATGCAGGTATACCAATGAAGGACCTAATGGCATCCTGCTCAGTTGGAAAAGTTGATGGAGAAATTGTACTGGATGTTGCAGGAAAGGAGGACACAGAAGGAGAAGTTGACCTTCCAATAGCATACATTCCAAGTGATAATAAGATATACCTGCTCCAGATGGATGGTATACTAACGCATGACGAATTCAAAAAGGCTATAGGAATGGCAATAGAAGGATGCAAAAAGATATACGACGAGCAGGTTAAAGCGCTAAAAAGAAAGTATGAGGTATGGGAAAAAATAGAAGAGATTCCCCGAGAAAATAACGAAGAGAGGTGAAAGAATGATCACAGAAATAGATAAGACTTACATAAAAAATCTCGTTAAAGAAGGTAAGAGAGATGACGGTAGAGACTTCTTACAATTCAGGGATATGAAAATAGAAACAGGTTACGTCAAGAATGCAGAAGGTTCTGCGCTCGTAACGTTAGGAGATACCAAAGTTTTGGTGGGAGTTAAGATGGAAGTTGGAGAACCTTTCCCTGACACACCAGATGAAGGAATTTTAATAGTCAACGCAGAGCTTGTCCCAATAGCATCACCAGAATTCGAGTCAGGACCTCCTGATGAAAATGCAATAGAACTTGCAAGAGTGGTCGACAGAGGTATAAGAGAGTCCAAAGCAATAAACCTGAAAAAACTATGCATAAAGGAAGGAGAAAGGGTGTGGATAGTTTTCGTTGACATTCACATAATAAGTGATGGTGGAAACTTGATGGATGCCTCAAGCATAGGTGCCATAGCAGCGCTTCTAGACACGAAAATACCAAAAATTGAGGAAGATGAAACTATAAATAGAGAAGAATACACAGGAAAACTTGAAATAAGCAAAATACCTATATCATGTACTGTAAATAAAATTTCAGGAAAGCTGCTCGTTGACCCAACTTACGAGGAAGAAGAAGCAACAGAAGGCAAGATAACCATAACAACAATAGACGGTGCCATGTGTGCCATGCAAAAGAGTGGTGTAGGCGGATTCACGGCAGACGAACTCAACGAAGCCATAAAAATATCGATGGAGAAGGGCAAAGAAATAAGGGAAAAATACTTTAAAAACTTTGTAAAGTGATGAAATATGAGGACTAAAAAAGTTGGCATTGCAGGAAGATTTGGATCAAGATATGGAAGAAGAATAAGGGAAAGAATAAAAAAGATAGAAAGTAGTTACAGAAAAAAAACTTATGAATGTCCTTCATGTCATAAGATGAGTCTGAAAAGAGAAAGCTATGGGATATGGGTATGTAAGAGTTGTGGAAAAAAGATTGCGGGTGGAGCATACAAACCACCATCTAAAGTAAGAGGTGCTTAATTTGTATAAATGTTTGAGGTGTGGTAAAGACGTTTCATTGGAAGATGTTAGAAAAAGGGTAAGATGTCCTTACTGTGGATACAGAATATTAATAAAGAAGAGAGCACCTATAGAAAGAAAGGTAAAGGCGAGGTGATTGATTGAACTATGATATTTCTCCAGAGGCTCAGAGACTTGTAACACAGTTACAGCAACAGGAGAAGCAACTACAAAACATGTCTCTTCAAAAACAAAGTCTCTCCTATCAGAAGGTAGAATTGGAAACTGCCCTGGCAGAATTAGAAAAAACAAAGGATGACGACGAGGTATTCAAAGTCGTTGGACCCATACTTGTGAAGAAGGGTAAAGAAGAACTCAAAAAAGAACTTGAAGACAAAATAGACAGCATAAACAACAGCTTAAAACTTGTTGAGAACAGCGAAAAGAGAATAAGGGAAAGCGCAATGAGAAACCAGGAGAAATTACAGAAAATCATAAACGAAGGAAATGAAAAGGCAGAATAAAAAACTTTTTATTCTCTTCTTCTTTTATTTTAAATTATGATAGATGTCGATATTCAAAAAGAGAGAAACCTTGATAAGATAAAAGATGAGCTGGAGAATGTATACAATGTAATCATTCTAACACATCATAATGCAGATGTTGATGGCATAGCCTCAGCAATAGTTCTCAAAAAAATTCTTGAAAAAATTGACAAGGTTGTGGACATTGGTGTTGCAGAAAGCATAAGTGAGGTTGCAAGGAAATTTGTAGGAGATGAAGAGATTAAGATAGACCCTGATATAAAAGAATACGAAAACATAATCGTGGTTGACACATCAGCACCAGAACAGTTGATCCCAATAAAAATTCCCAATGGAAAGAACCTGATAGTCATAGACCACCATATTCCTGGACCTTTAACAAGCTCATCAAAATCATACGTTGATCCAGACGCAAAATCATGTTCTGAAATAATATTTCAGATCTCGAGAAGAATGGGTGTGGAACTAACACCGAGAATGGGATTCTTACTCGCTTCTGGAATTATATATGACACTGCACACTTGAGAAATGCCGACATAGAGACATTTGAAACTCTGGTAGAATTACTTAAAATCTCCGACAAGAGTTATAGCGAAATCTTAGACATATTGAAAACTGAGACCGATATATCTGAAAGAATAGCAACTCTCAAAGCATTCAACAGGTCTACGTCATACAGAATAGGTGACATTATAATTTCTTTTACTCATGTTGGCTCCTTTGAAGCTGCTGTTGCCCGTAACTTGCTGAAGGCTGGAGCTGACATAGCAATAGTTGCAGCTCCCAAAAAGAAATCTCTTAGAATCTCCGGGAGGATGAAATCTTACCTTAGAGAAAAAATAAATCTTGCAGAAATATTTTCAAAGATAGAAGAAATCATAGATGGCTCCGCGGGCGGTCATGATGTTGCAGCATCTGCAAATGGGAAGAAACCTGGTGAAGCCAATCGTGCCTTCAGAGAAATTCTAAAGATGATAGAAAAATCACTCGGTAAGAAGTCAAAGAGAATATAATTTCATCATACTCTATTTTTATATAAAAGTTCCTTATAATCTTATAAAAAGGTGATTTAAAATGAAGAAGATATTGGTAATACTTATTACCTTATCGTTGTTGGCAATCCCAGCAATGGCACAGGGTCCAACAAATACACCAGCAAACCAAGGAAGAGTAAAGATAGAATCATTGATGGTACTTGGAAAAGGTATAATAGCATCATCCAGCGATCCAATGAACTTCATGATAATAAAGTTCGGTATAGGGAAAGTTGTAGCAGGAAACAACACGCTCTCAGTGGGAGTGGCTCTACTTGATGACACAAGATATAGGCTAAGAAACATATCAATGAACGATGGAGAAGTCACAGGAAAGATGTATGCAAATGGAACAGAAGCTGGCTCATTCGATTTGTCTTCAGTGATGAAGGGCGATACAGAGGTATGGGCAGGAACAATTAATCTGAATGGTGAAACCTACAACACATACATAATTGAAGGAAACAGACCAATAAGACCTTCAGAGCTAAAAGATAAAGTCTCAGAGTATTGTAAAGAAAATCCAGGAGACCAGAACTGCAAAAAGATTGCAAGTTACTGTCAGAACAATCCAGAAGATGCAAGGTGCAGAGCATTGTTCAGAGCATACTGTATGAAGACAAAAATGAAGGACATAAGATGTAGAGAAGAATTCGCAAATTGGTGCAAGAACAATCCAACTAACAGGTATTGTGTTCCATTCGAGCTCAACAGGGCAAAGAAGTACTGTGAGGTTCACTCAGAATCCATTCTATGTAAAAGAATAGGAGATAAGATAGTAAACTTCTGCAAAAATCATCCAGACAACCCAGGATGTGCAGTAGTAAAGCAAACCGTGATAAACAATCCAAGATTGCTCGAGAGAGCGCAGGCCATCAGGAACAGAATAAGAGAAATCAATACCGGTTCAATGGAAACTAACACAACCGTTGGCGGAATAAGTAATGTACTGGGTGGTAGAAGATGATAAAGGAGTTTGCCCTTATAGGCCTCTTAATTTCAGTGATATTCATAAGCGGATGTGTTAGTCAGGGAAAAACTGGAACAGCAGAATCCCAGATAACAGCACCAAGCTTAGAAAACCAGGCGGATAATGCCATAGAACAGGAATTGGATGAGGCGGTGAACAACATAACGGTTAGTGATATAGAGAATTCCATTGCAGAATGAAATTCATTTCCTTTCTTTTTTATTTTTAAATTGTTTCTAATTGGAAACAGATTAATCTTATATACTTTGAAATGGTAAAATTAATTTATGTACTCATTATTATTTTAAGTAATTAGGTCTGTTTGAAACCTCTTTAACTTTCCCTAAGTGCGTTCCATCGAGGAGGTAAACATCTGAATTCTTCATGCTTATTATTCCAGAACGCATAAGCGGTCCTATGAATGGCTCTTCAGGCTCCCTGTTAACAGGCATTCCTGAAATCAAAGGGTTGAAAGATGGAATTATTATCGCATATCTTGTTCGAACGTTTTTCTTGTATTTTTCCTTCAGTTTCTTCTTGTTTAGATTACATATCAGCCAGCATGGTTCCACATATCTGTAGCCAAGGGCATCCCTGAACTCAACGGCTGGATGGGAATGCGCCATCACAAGCACTTCTGCATCGGGGAAAGTCTTTCCAGGCCAACTATGTCCATGATTAAAATAAAAACCATCCATCATAAAACCAGAGATAGGATGAACTACAACACCTTTAGGAGACAACCTTTTTATTTTTCCATCATGGTTTCCCGGAACTATATGAACTTCAACCCTTTTTGATAGATTCTCCAGAAACTTTGGTATCTCCCTCTCCTCCTGTATGCTTATCTGAGGAACGTTATGCTTCACATCCCCAAGCAGGACCAAAATTTTGGCACGATTCCTTCTCACAAGACCTAAAATTTTTTTCTCCATCTTACCAATCAAGGATGGTAGAGAAAAACCAGAACGATACAACTCATACTCTATACCTATGTGGAGATCGCCAACTACAAGTATTCTGTCGTTCAAAAAAAGAGCCGCCTCATCTGTAATGAACTTTATATTCATGAAAATGTTTTTATGAATGAAAGGATAAATAATTAGAAGGGTGTGGAGATGAAGAATGACAGAAGTATGAAGACCAATATTGACATAATATTATCCCTGCGGAATCAATTAGAGGATTTCTCCAAGAAAATAAAAAATCTTGAAAAATATGATTTTAATAAGTTCAAACCAAAAAACATCGGTTCTCTTGCCAATGCTTCATGTAAAGAACCAAAGAAATTCACGTTCATAGATGCTGGCAGTCAGGAAATTCCGTTGGCAACGGATAGCCTTTACATGATATCAGCGCTATCAATAAATGAGAGGGGAGGAAAAAAATTCATTGGACCTTACATTAAATCTACACCAGAAATCATAGAGAAAGAGGGCATAGAAAAGGAGGGATACCTTAGAATCAGGGACGTTGTATCGCTTATAAGGGAGAATGCCATATTTCAGCTGGCCATAAAAGAGATAAAGAGAAAACCAGATGTAATAGTTGTTGATGGTCCACTGATAATAAGGGATGCATTCATAAGATATGGTGAATTGAAATCTTTTGAGGCATTTCTTGAGAGTGTTAAAAAACTGAACGATGTATCAGTTAAAGAAGGCATCCCTGTCATAGGATTTGTGAAGAGGCCGCAATCAAAATTTTACATAAGAAAACACAACCTTCCAGAAAGAATCTCTGAATTAAGGGATCCTGTATTTCTCGATATGTTCCTGAACAAGGGGGAATTCTCGCCAGATCCACCAGAAAATCCCATGACGAAATCTTTTAAGGACATATCATCTAATTTTTATTACACATACTTCAAGACGCAGAAGGAAAGCATATATCCGCTGTTTAGAATAGACTTCAATGAAGTAGCGCTGAAGGAGTACAGATGTTGGCTTAATTGGTTAATTAAAAATTCAGGTCCGTTGACCAAGGGTATACCTTATATGCTTGACAGAGTTGACAAGGAGGTTAAGATGGGAGAAATCCTTTCAAGGAAATTGTATAAAGAAATTATGAGGAGGGTCCCACCTAAACTAAGATACATATATAAACTAACATGGGGTGAGAAAATTGAATGAGATAGGATATGTATTCAACATAGAGGGTATCTATGACCCTGATAAAGTTTTTGTCACATTGCTTGATGGTGTGGAAGGTCCAAAGAGAACCGACTTCATAATAGTTAAGGTTGAAGAAAAAGAGATACTGTTTCAGGTTCTAAGTCCCCTATACGAATACGATAGTTTTGGATATGAAAAAGAAGCCATACAAAAGGGGCTAAGAGACACAACGTTTGATGAGGATAAGATGAGAAAAGGTATAATTGCATCACAGATAGGTTTCTTTGATGAAAACGGAAATTTACAACCATACCTTGATGCCATACCTCCAATGTCTCCTGTCTTTTTGCCATCCGAAGAAAAAATAAAAGAGATATTACTCCCAAAGGCAGAGTACAAATTGAAAATAGGCAAGAGGTATCCTAAGGAAGATATAGAGATATACCTCGACCTTGAGAGAATACTCAGACAGGGGTTGCTCATCACTGGTGGCATAGGGACCGGTAAGACAACAACCCTAGGGAGTTTATTGTACAATCTTTTAAAAATAGATGGGCTGAATCCAAAAATACTTCTCATAGACCCGGATGGTGAACTTGGAAGCGAAGACGTAATAAACCTGGCAAACGAGAAAGAAGGATACACCCAAGTTACCTGTGATAGAAAATCTGGATTTGTCAGGAAAACATCCTACACTCCAGACTCGTTTAAGAAAAAATTTGAGAATATATTTGGGATTGGTCCGAACTCAAGTATAATAAAAACAATTTATGGTTGCGCAACCTCTGCACAAAAGGATGATGTTCCACTGACCATGAAGAATTTCAGAGAAATTATATCGAAGTACTCCATGAATGAAGAAATTAAAGAAAAAATACTCTCAATGTGGGACCAATTTGAAAATAAGGTTGTATCACAGGAAATGGCATCCTATGGGTTGAACATTCCAGATCTTGTCAAAAGGAATACAATAGTCCATATAGATGGCTCTACGAGCCCTGACTTCGATAACTTCTTGTATGCATCCCTTGTTGCCTTGGAGAGTTGCTTCAACGAAGCCGTGAAGAACAAGGACTTCGGAGTTGTTGCAATAATAGATGAGGCTCATCTTCTTGCTCCACAGTTTCAGGAAGACCAAATAGGAGACCCAGGAACCCACAAGGAATTAACAAAACTTCTTAAGAGTAGAATAGCAACAACAGGACCAAGGAATGGGATGTCCCTGTGGTTGACAACTCAAAGACTGGCAAAACTTGACAAAACACTTTCAACCCAGACTGGACAGAACCTGATAGCTCATTCATGTGAGGACGTGGACTTCAAAAGGCTTGCAGACATAGTTGGTCCAAGGTATGCAGAAAGTGCCAGATTTCTTCCAAGGGGGCGCGCCCTCGTGAAATCAACTGCACTGAAGCTGTTCAACGCACCCGTGCTTGTGAGCATAAAGAAGGAGGTAAGTGTTAAATCAGCGGAGACCTCACTACTGAAAAGGTGGAAGAAGAGTTTTGAAGAAAGGCAACAAAAGATGAAGGACTCAAAGGCTTTTTTGTAAATTGCTCCATATAAATTCTAAGAATAATGTACCACCGTAAGATATAAATACAAGTATCACTTAATAATAATAACTAAATAGTGTAGGAGGGGGAGGAATGTGGTAGTAATTAAAAAAATTGCTGAACTACTAAAAAATGGAGAAGTAACAGAAGAGATAAGAGATAATAAAGGAAATTTAATTGGCTCCGTCTACTTTAATGTAAAAACTGGAGAGGAAGAAGTAACAGGACTTAGCCCTAGAATGGGATATGAGGGTGAAACAGTTCCAATAGAAAACTTCACAGACAATCAAAAAGAGGTATTTAAGGATGTTATTGGATATGTGCCGGAAGAAATAATGCTCAGCTTAATAGAGGGTGCCTATTTATATAGAGACAAAAGAGGTGTTATAAGATATCTTAGCAAAGAAGACTCAGAAGAAATTGATAAAATAGGCATCAAAGAAAATGGGTTTGTAGGAAAGGAAATAATAGAGATGTATAAGAATGAGATAAACCCTCCAAGAGAGAGTAAAGAGCTTTAAAATATTTATTGTGGGTGTGTGAATGAATGACATTTTTGAAGAGTTTGCAAAAGAAACAATTAACTTTGCTAACTTATCAATAATAGAAATAGAAAAAGGAACAAAGGGTCAGGAAGGCTTAAGAAAAGCCCTTGAAAAGCCTTTTGGAAGGGAAGAAGCCAAAAATATCTCAGATAATTTGCACAACATTCTAGTTGAATATCGAGATAATATTGCAAAAATTGAGAGTAGAGACTCGGGAATAGTCATTCTTGACTATGAAAGAAATCCTGATGTGATAGAGAAAAAATATGGGGAATTTACTAAAAAATATGGATCAGGACTAGGTGAAATAGGAAATGTTGTTATGAAAAAGATTGATCCAATAGCACGTTCATCATATCTGAGTCTAGAGAATATGTTTCTTAAATATAAGAGAAAAGCAAGTAAAAAAATTAAAGAAATGAAGAAGAAAGGCAAAGAATCGATAGCGTACGCTTAGTCCTTTGGACTTGCTAGAAGAACAACCTTGGTTGGTTCGTTTTTTTCCTTCTTTCTCTCCAACCTGTACAAATAACCAGTCACCGCATTCTCCAATTTTTCGTCATGAGTTATAAGGAAAACCTGTTCTATGAACTCGGAGATTTTCTCCCTGAGAACCGTTGCAAGATAGTCAACAGCTTGAGAATCAAGATTGTGAGTAGGTTCGTCCAGGACCAGCCATTTCAGTGATGGAGCCAGAACCAAAGCAAAGGCAATTCTCAACGCAAGACATACGGTTGTCCTCTCTCCACCTGAAGCAATTCCATCAACTGAGACCCATGTACCACCAGATTCCCTGAGCTCCAAAACATAGTCCCCTTTTTGAATTGAAAGCCTTATGCTGGTGTAATCGTCGTATGGATAAAGATACTCCCATATCCTATCCATGGTTGCATTCACTGCCTCCACAAACTCCGACCTTAATGTTATCTGGGTCTCCTTCAGTGCTTTTTCAAACTTCTTGAGTTCTTCTATAAGGACTTTCATCTTACCTATCTGTTCTTTGTACTTCTTAAACATCTTCTTTTTTTCCTCAAGTTCAAGAAGCTGTCCCTCTTTGTCCTTTAAAAATTTCTCATTGGATTCACTTCTCACCCTTACTTCTGTGATCTTACCTAAAACCTCTCTAAGTTTTTCTTGAAGACCATTAACTACATCCTCGTTGAAACCTTCCATCTCCCGGGATATTTTTTCACCAATCTCAAGTTCTTCTTTTTTGTACTCGTTTAGTTTTTTCTTTTTTTCCTCAGCATCCTTTATTTTCTCTCTCATTCTCTCAAATTCCAACTTTTTGTCTCTATAGCTCTCTATTTCATTCTTGACTTCATCTATTTTCTTCTCCAGAGCGCTCACATCCTCCTCAATTCTACTTAATTTTACTTCGTAATCAGAAATCTTATTCTTTCTCTCAGTTATGAGTTTTTCCTTATGCTCCTTTGTGAGAGGACTACCACAAACAGGGCACTTGCCCTCCGCTGTCCTAAGGTTATCTATCCTGTTGGTAAGGTCTTCTATAGATACCTTTATCTTCTGCATCTCTTCAGTCAGCTCCTTCATCTCATCTTCCAATGATGATAACTCTTCTTTTTTGGAGTTAATTGTCTCATTTATCTCCTTTATTTTAATCTCTATGTCACTTACAGTTCCCACGTCCTTATAAGACTCCAATTCACCAGACAAACTTCTAATCATTCCTGAAAGAATGTTCTTCTTCTTCTTTAAATCATCAAGTAGTTTCCTCTTGTTCTCAAACTTCTTTAACTCGTTCTCAATCTTCTCTCTTTCTTTCTCCACTTCTTCGAGAGTTTTCTTCAACTCACCTTGTTCTTTTCTTATTTCTTCTATCTCCTTCTTTATACTGTCCGCTCTTCCGAAATCCTCTCTTCCTTCCATCTCACTTACAATCCTTGACTTATCCGACACACTTTCCCTTATTCTATTTATCAATGATGTTGTAGAAGAACGAGCCTTCTCGAATTTGTCTATCTGGAGAAGGTCATCCATCTTTTTCATTCTTTGGCCCTTCGGTACGGTCAAGAAGTAATCAAGCCCATTTTGTTCGGAGTAAACTGCCCTTGAGTAAAGGTCGTAGTTTATTTTTAAAATCCTCTCAACCATGTCAGTTGTCTTTGTTGTGCCAGAATCCAATAGTTCTCCGTTCTTCCTTATCTCTGACTTTGTGGTACCCTTACCTCTCTCTATTCTTCTAAAGACAGTGTATGTATCGCCATTTATCTGAAAGGAAACTTCAACTTCGGCAACGTTCTCTTTTTTTGGCCTGTTCATTATTATGTCCTCAAGAGTGAGCTTTCTTGAGTTGAGTGCCGGAAACGTCCCAAAGAGCGCAAAGGATATTGCATCAAGTAGGCTGCTCTTTCCTGCCCCCATAACTCCTATGAGAACATTCGTTCCCTCGGAGAACTTAAACTTTGACTCTCTATGACTCCTCCAACCTCTCAAAACAACTGACGTTATCAAGATACCCACCTTTGAAGACCTGACATATCCACCGAAGGATTCTTACTCTTGTTAACAAACTCGTCAAGATTTGAAAGAAGTTGTGCCATTGCACCATCAACATTACCATCAACAAGGAATTCAAAAATCTCTTCAAAGTCAAATGATGACTTCATCTCATTCATGTTCTCTCTGAGAATTCTCATCCCTATGTCCATTATACTGACTCTTTCATCCATAACATCCCTGAGTAGTTTTATCTTCTTTTCAAGCTCTTCCTCTGAAACCCTTACGCCTACCGAAAGAATCATCTTATCCCTGTATTTGTCCTTTAGATATCTCAGGTCAAGATTAGATCCCTTACCGATACTCCCCCTAACAACAACTCTAACGAGTGGTTTCTTATCCTCATTTATACCATTCAGATATTCTTCTATCTCCTCAGTTATATCGGATATTTTTTTGTTGTTGTCAACCTTGAATTCTTTGTAGTACACTTTTCTTGCGCTGTCAAGTTTTATGAAATTAATCTTCACATCATCATCCAATTCAACTATGTAAAATCCCTTTGGATTCTTTGCCTCTGACTTGTTAACCTGAGTTGTCACGGTTGAACCAGGAATTAGGAATGGCTTTCCATGTGTCTTATCCATTACATTCCAATGTATGTGACCACACACGTAAAGGTCAAATCCCTTTGGAAGGTCTTCAAGAGTCAGGGACGGTGGCTCAATGGAATTAAAAACATAAGGACTAACGGATTGATGCAACACGAATATATTGTATGCTCCCTCAACTGGTTGAGGATTACAATTATGTAGGACTTCCTTTGCATAAGCTTCAGGAACCCATCCCATTCCAAACACTGATATTTTTCTTCCCTTTATGTCAAAGACCTTTGATTTACAATGAAGGTATTTCAAGAATTTGGCATGCTCCAGTCCCTCAACTGGATTTATCAATCCTTTTCCTCTTCTCTCATGATTTCCATGTATGGCAACTATGGGAACTTTTACATTGGACAATATGCCCATGCATTTTGCCCAATCCTCGGGGCGCGGTATCCTCCCATCGAATATATCCCCTGGAAGAAGTATTAGGTCGCAATCCTTTGCCTTCTCAAATGCCTCTCTTGCAGCATCCCAGCAGTCCTCTGACCTCTCGGTGTTCCTCCCTATACCAAGGTGTAAATCTGATATTATGGCAATCTTGACACTCATCTCGCACACCCACTCTCTAATATGGGTAATGCAAGAATAAAAAATTATATTGCTTCAAATCTTTATAAAAATAAAAACATTAAAAATAATAGTGATTTCATGAGCGAAGAGCTTGGAATGACAACTAAAAAGAATAATTTCAACGAATGGTACATAGAACTCATTAAAAAATCAGGTCTTGCAGATTATTCCTCGGTATCTGGATGTATAGTTATAAAGCCTTATGCATATTCAATGTGGGAAAAAATACAGGCACTACTTAACGAGAGGCTCAAAGACCTTGGTGTGAAAAATGCATATTTCCCTCTCTTAATACCAATGAGACTGCTGAAAAAAGAAGAAGAACATGTAGAAGGATTCTCTCCAGAAGTTGCATGGGTAACAAGGGGTGGTTCCACAGAACTGGACGAACCCCTAGCAGTAAGGCCAACATCTGAAACAATAATGTACGAATCGTTTTCAAAATGGATAAGATCATGGAGAGATCTACCATTGAAAATAAATCAATGGGTGAACATCGTCAGATGGGAATTTAAAAATCCTGTCATGTTTCTTAGGACAAGAGAATTCCTATGGCAGGAGGGTCATACCGCCCATGCAAAGAAAGAAGATGCGGAGAACGAAGTCATGAAGATATTAAACATCTACAGGGAAATTAATGAGAAATACCTTGCAATACCGTCTGTGGTAGGAAGGAAAACAGAAAGTGAAAAGTTTGCCGGTGGCGAGTACACACTTACATTGGAGCACATGATGCCAAATGGAAAGGCGATACAGGGACCGGACTCACATCATCTCGGACAAAACTTTTCAAAGGCATTTGATATAAAATTCCTGGACAAGGATGAAAATGAAAAATATGTCTGGCAGAATTCATGGGGATTCACAACACGCCAGCTTGGGATAATGTTTGCAACTCATGGAGATGACAGAGGGCTCATAATACCCCCAAAAATAGCGCCAATAGAAGTGGTTATAGTACCAATATACAAAGATGAGAATAAAGAAAAGGTCTTAAAAGAATCCAAAAAAATTCTTGAACTTCTAAATAAAAAATTCATGGTTCATTTAGATGATAGAGACGAATACACACCAGGTTTCAAATTCAACGAATGGGAGTTAAAGGGAGTGCCGCTGAGAATAGAAATCGGACCAAAAGACATTGAAAAGAACCAGGTTATCCTTGTCAGGAGGGATAGTGGAGAAAAAACTTCTGTTAAAATGAAGGAATTGCTGGGAGCCATAGAAAAGAACCTCGAATCCATCCAAAACAATCTTTTTGAGAGAGCCAAAAATTTTATGGAATCTCATATAAAGAAACCTAAAAACTACGATGAATTGAAGGAAGTTGTTGGGGGTAATTGGGCATTGATGCCATGGTGTGGGGAATCATCCTGTGAGGAAAAGATAAAGGAGGAAACTTCTGCCAAGATAATAACGATACCATTAGAGCTAAATGAGAATACCCCAAAGGGCAAATGCCTCGTTTGCGGAAAGCCTGCCAAATACATGGTTTACGTTGCAAAGAGTTACTGATTACTCGTATGCCCTTCTTGACTCCTTATCATTGAGAAGCAGTTTGCCAATATCCTTTCCCATATCAGGTGGATAACCATTCGATCCTAAATGGAGACATCCCGTACAGATATCGAAGTTTTTATCACCTATTATACATTTTCTTAAAGTATCCATATCCGTATATGCCAAAGAATCTACTCCAATCTCCTTTGCAATTTCATCCCACCCCTTGATTTCATCATCCCTTCTTGCTATGAATTCTTTCTTCGTCCTCATATCTATTCCAAAATAACATGGGTTAACAAGTGGCGGGCATCCAATCCTCACATGAACTTCCTTTGCTCCAGCCCTCCTTAACTTTTTGTTATAATTCTTCATATTGGTGCCCCTTATTAAACTGTCGTCCACAAGGACTATCTTTTTTCCTTTAACAGCCTCTTCTATGACCATTATATTTTCTAATGCTTCCTTATCTCGCTCCTCCTGTGTTTGAAGCATGAAGGTTCTTGTTTTTTCCCTTTTTTGAAGACCCTCTATTATAGGCAATTTACTTTCTCTTGCATAGCCAGTTGCATAGGCCCTTCCAGATTCGGGGACGGGGACAACACCATCCGCCCTGACAGGATATTTCCTTGCTAACTCCTTACCGAGGCAACATCTGACATCATGGACGGAGACTCCTTCTATCTCAGAATTTCTATTGGCAAAATAAATCCATTCAAACATGCAGTGATAAGCCTTATCTTTTTTAATAGTTCTTACCTTTGGCTTATCCCACTCTGGATTAACAAAAACTGCGCTGCCCGGCGGGACGTCCATAACGTACTCCACACCCAATCCCTTCAGGACGGAATTCTCTGAGGTTATGTACCATACTCTTTCATCATTTTTTTCTTTTTTTCCAACAACAAGTGGCCTTACCTTATGAGGGTCCGTGAATCCAACAAGATACTTGCTCTCCTTATCGGTTATGAGTAAAGCAGAAGACCATGAACCATTTAAATCATTTGTCACATTTCTTAGAGATTCAAAAATACTATCCTCATTTATTTTTGGAAACTGCTTCAACTCTTTGTGTAAGGACAAAAGAAGCGCTTGAACATCGCAATCAGTCCTTGGCTTTTTGTCTCCAAGAATTCTTCTAATCACACTCTTATAGTTGTATATGTTTCCATTATGGGCAACGGCAACGAATGGATTTATAACATATTCAGGTTGCGCATTTCTTTTAAGTTCTTCTAAACTATCCCCTCCACTTGTTGAATACCTTGTATGTCCTATGCCTATACTTCCTTCACAACCCCTCCAATCCAGTGTATCTGGAGTTGAACCACTCTTTCTGGGATGAATGTTGAAATCATCATAAGTTATCATCCCAGAGCCAGACCTTCCCCTATGGACTAAAAGTTTTAGTGACTTGTAAATTTCTGGGGCAACATCGTCAAGACCGTAAACCCCAATAACCCCACACATGCATATAAATAGGCTAAAAAAAGATTTAAACCTTACAAAAAATAAAATATACTGACACATACGCAGTATGTGCTTTTATTGAATGAAAAATTTTAATTTTCATGAGGGCCTGTAGCGTAACTGGATAACGCGCTCGGCTTCGGAGAAACTTTAGAAAAAGTTTCATCAAAACTAAGGTATCTAAGAAACCGAGAGATTGGGGGTTCGAGTGAAGTTGGATGCACAAACTTGGACTACACTAAGTCGACAAACTTTTGAGTGTCCCTCCAGGCCCGCCAAAAATAATAAAAATGCAAAATACATAATGAATTAAGAATGCTCCCGTAGTCTAGGAAGCCTTTCTTTTTCACAAAAAGAAATCCTTCAGGAAAAGAAAAGGAAGGTTTGGACAATGGCTAAGGATGCGAGCCTCTCGTAAGTTTTTAGAAAAAGCTTTAAGCAAAACTAAAACTTTGGAGAGAGCTCGAGACCCGGGTTCAAAACAGATCCTTTCTTTCACAAAGAAAGTTTCTGTACTTCCAAAGAAACTTTGGTGATGTTGATGGAAAGGGGTTGAAGCACACGTAGTGTGCTTCGTGCTGGAAATCTCCCGGCGGGAGCACCAATTTAACCAATTTTAACCTTTAAATACTTAACGATGCTAATAGTTTTAAAAACAAAAAGTACAGAGCCGCGATATTAAATCGTGTCAAATAGCGTTAGTTTATAATACTAATTCTATTGCTTTTGTGACTTTTTATTAGGAGTTGATAACATGAAATTTAAAGATATGAATATTGAAGAGAGTATCTTGGATTCGTTGAATGAAATAGGATTTGAAAACCCGACAAAAATACAGCACGAAACAATACCAATAATTAAAAAGGGTTATGATGTTATAGGGCAGTCCGAGACTGGTTCTGGAAAAACCGCTGCCTTTGGAATACCATTGGTAGAAAAAGTCGTTGAGGGGCGAGGGATTCAAGCACTGGTCTTAGCACCGACAAGAGAGTTGGTATTGCAGATAGCAAAAAACTTAGGAGAGTATTCCAGCAAGAAAAAAATCCATGTGCAGACAGTCTATGGAGGGGTCTCAATGGAACCTCAAATAAGAGGATTGAGCAATGCCGAAATAGTTGTTGGGACACCTGGAAGGTTACTCGACCACATAAGAAGAAGAAACATGAATTTAAGTAACGTTAAGATATTCGTTTTGGATGAAGCGGATAGAATGATAGACATGGGATTCATAGACGATATAAAAAGAATCGAAAGTAATCTACCTAAGGAAAGACAGACTCTGCTCTTCAGCGCCACCATGCCAGAAAATTTGAAAGGAATTGCAACCAGATTCACAAAAAATCCCAAAAGGATAAAGACAAGAAATAAAGTTGAAGAAAGCTTACTAAAGCAATACTATTGTGATATTGACTACAGGAGAAAGTTCTCATTGCTAGTTCATCTTATAAAAGAGGAAACTCCTAGCCTTGCAATAGTCTTTTGTAATACCAGAAGATACGTGGACTCCGTATCAAGAAATCTCATGGAGAATGGCATAAATGTTGAAGCACTACATGGTGGACTATCACAACAAAGAAGGGAAAAGGTTATCGAGAAATTCCGCAACAAAAAAATCAATATCCTTGTTGCAACCGATGTAGCTGCTCGAGGACTTGACATAGAAAGTGTGACCCACATATTCAACTACAACATACCGAAAAATCCAGATGAGTATACAAACAGAATAGGGAGAACTGCAAGGGCAGGAAAGTCAGGAAAGGCGATATCCCTATTAACCACGGATGACCATAGTTCATTCAGAAAGATAATAACAACTTTCTCTTACAACATAGAGAAAATGGAAGTTCCAGACATAAAAATCTTAAAATTCAAGAGGGACTACGAAAATAGGAAAAACAGAAATTCTTTCAGATATGAATATAAAAGAAACTGGAGAAGATAGCTCACTTTATCCTTGAGAGAGTAAAATACAACGAAGCAATAGATGCAACTAAAAATACCGTAGGGAATTTAAGTGAAAGTATACTCAGAAAAGCAAGAGCGAGTATAATTAATCTTCCTGTACAAAGCCCTATCTCTCTAAATGACATGAACTCTATATTGTTCTTGTTGTCAGTTTGCTCACACGCTATGATGAACATAGGCATGTCTATGAGAATGAATAAAAGTCCCTTAATGAAGGAAAGCAATAGAACTGCCATCGGTGAAACAAAAATTATAGCGGATGTCCATACAACGAAATTAGCTAGACCACCCATTTTAAGTAATTTGACCTTGTCATACCTGTCGCATAGACTACCAACAAAGAATGTGAATATTATGGAGCCGATTGCTCCAAATGAAGCTGCCAAACCAACATTTATAACACCCCTAGAGCCAAATGAAATGAAAACATATATGGGCCAGAGAACATTTGAGCCGAATATGATTCCCTTCATAATAAAATCGCCGAGAAATACAAAGTGCTTCTTGTTGAACATTTTCTTCCAATCATAACCAAACTTAAATTTGTAGTCCTTTGTTAGGAACAGTGGAACCAAAGATATCAGAAGTAATAAACACACAACAATTATGAGGTTATCAAATCCCATGTACGTTATTATGAACGCTCCAACGAGAGGGCTTATCATGTTGGTTAAAAATGGTATTATTCTCATTATACCGAATTCCTCGCCTATTCTTATCTTTTCTACATTACTTGAGAAATCTGTGTTTAATGGTACCCAATAAATTACGTTTGCAAGCCCATACAACATACCTATAAGGAGATAATCAGAGTCTGGAAATTTTAGAGAAAAAAGGAGATAAAAATAGAGAATCCATATTGGAAATGTTATAGATATCGTGTGCTTTATCCCTATTATGGAACTGATCTTGGAAGCTAATGGAACAAAAATCATCATCCCAAGATATATCATTATAAGATATGTAATTGCTTGATTTAATGAATAACCTATTCTCATTAAATGAATTGGAACAAATATTCCTATTAAACCAAGAGAGAAGCTCTGCAAGAAACGATTGAGATATATCTCTTTAATCTCTTTATTCAATCCGATTTTTCTTATGCTGAGAAAATTAGTATGCATTTTTCACACCTTATAATTTTAAATAAAGATAAAAAGAATGAAGTATATAAATATTAGCGTGCGGGGGTGCCCGAGTGGTCAAAAAATTGGCCTGCATGAAGCTTAAGTTTGTGCAGTCAATTGGATATGGGGCAAGGTTGAGGGCCTTGTGCGCGTAGGCGCTTCGCGAGAGAGCCTTTTCTTTCACAAAGAAAAGCCTCTAGGGAAAAGAAACTTTGAGGCATGTGTGAAAAAGAATGGATCCGTGAATTCGAAACAGCGAAAGAAAGCTTTATCGCCCTACGAAGATCTCGTCCCCCGCACCACTTAGCTGACAAAAATTAAATTTCTAAAATTCACAGTTAAGTTGCGCGCCTTGCCTGAAAAGAGAAAATCAAAAACAACAATGGGACCAAAATTAAGAGAATTCTCTTCATATGAGAGTACAATTCTAACATATTTGAAGATTCACTTAAATACTAGATTTTATTTTTCAACTTCATTTCCAGAATTTCTGCATCTTCGCTCTCCAATGGATGCTTCGGTTTATAGACATATTTAATCCAGAATAACTTCCATATTATTACCTGGCCATCACTCTAAGATTCTTCAGGTGGAACTTCGAAATCCTCCAGGGTTCGCTCTCCAAAAAATTTTCTCTTTGCAGCTTTCATAGTTCCGCTGACGCCAAGGGTGAATGGAATTACCTGAACATCACCAATTCTGTCTATGAGCGCCAGTGCCACTCTGACGTACTCAACCTGCTTGTGATTGCATCTAATCAAACCACGCTGATTTTTTTCTTCCCACATATCCTTTACAAACCATATATTTGTCCTGGATGTTCCCATCTCCCCCATGAAATTGAGTATGGAATGCCAGAACGCATTTAGAATTTCAGAGAACTCCAACTTCTTTTCACTTATTATCTCAAATACTATGTATCTTTTCTTACCCCTCAGCGTTGGTGGCAAAGTTTTTGGTATATCAGCCATGAGGCAACACCTTGAGTTTTCTTCTGTTGGTCTCAACGATGAGCCTTGGTACGTCAGATACTGACTTCATAGAATTCTCCAGACTCATTCCGAGGACTTGGCCCACGGACGAGAGTTCCCTCGGACCTCTCAACTCCCACTTGCTCCTTGCTCCAGAAGTTATTATGATTGGTGCATTGTATTCTTCGGCAAGCATCACATTCCTTCTCATATGACTTAATACATGGGCCCTTATCTTCCTGTACGTCTCTAAAATTTCATGAAAATTTATCTCTATTGCCACGTTGTTCTCATGGGCGGCGCGGACAACTATATGGTCAATCCCAGAGTCGGATCTCTTGTATTCCGGATGAGCCAGTATATCAACTCGTGAATCCTCACACGCAGCCCGATTGATTTTATAATCACCACCAGAAACTACGATCACTTCAGAGAGCTTTCTCGCCTTGGAGACCTTTCTCCTGAGCTCCTTAACCCCGCTGGCATCTATCTCAACACAGGTTGCTATATCAATTCCACTTTTGAGTTCATTTATTTTTTCCTTTAGTCTCCTTAATTCTCCTATATTGGCATACTTAACAGTCAAACCTATTCCAGAATATCCTATCCTCTTGGCTATCTCAACTATTTCTTCCACACTTTTCAAATCTTCAACGTGAGCATGCAAATCATAAAAATCCATCTATACATCCCTCTTTAGATTTTTAAGTTTTGTTTTTCCATCCTTATCGCAAAATCATAAAAATCCATCTATACATCCCTCTTTAGATTTTTAAGTTTTGTTTTTCCATCCTTATCGCAAAATCATAAAAATCCATTAAATCTACCATTTTTAATTTTTGCTCCTTCGTTCCCCAATTTATTATTAGAAATACATAATTAATAAAAATCAAAGAAATCGACAATTGTCTTCTTATTTTGATAACCTTTTTCTTTTTGATGGGCGAGCCTTTTCAAATCCTTTGCCCCTCCCTCTTAGACCTCTCGCCCTCTGACCTGCCGACGTTCTTCCCCTGAAAACTCTTCCTTTATCATGAACTATCCAGTTTATCTTGGGGTCTTTTTTTATCACAGGGTGATTTGGATCAACAAGTATCACTTCATACCACTTGTATACTCCATCCTCCCCCACATAGTAAGAGTTCAAGACTTCAAGGTTTGGAAATTTTCTTGCTGCCCTTTCTTCTGCTATCCATCTCAGTCCTTTATCTGGTGTGAACTTAACAAGACCTGCCTTTGAAGGTTTTCTTCCTCCAGCTGGCTTTGGCCTCTTTCTGCCTCCTCTCCTCAACCTAACTCTTGCCAGAATGTATCCTTGCTTTGCCTTGTAGCCCAAGTTCCTTGCCCTGTCGATTCTGGTGGGATTTTCAATCCTAACTACGGATTCCTCTCTTCTCCATTTAATTAATCTTTCCTTCCACAAATCTCCAAGACTCTCCTTTGGTCTCTTCCATAACTCACTAACTCTCTGATAAAGTCCCATTCGCTCACCTCTCAACCTTCACCAAAATGGCACATCGTGGGTTTATATTAATTAAAAAACTTTAAATATAAATATTTATTAATGATTTAAAGTTATACTTAAAATACTATAAAAGGAGGTTTAAATAGATGCATGCAGCAGCAAAAGCAATCATAGGGATAATATTAATCATAATAGGACTTTGGCTGTTAGTACCATCGAATCCATCGTATGGATTAACTGCAATAAAACCAAAAAGTCTAGCGATCTTTGATTGGTGGAGTGATTTTCTAATCGTCCTTAAGGGAATTATACCACCTACAATAATAATCTTGGGTGCATTGATAGTCTGGATAGAAAGTGAAGAACTTAAAACTCCAGTGGTTCCCGAGATTGAAGAAGAGCCAAAGACCAAGAAACCATCAAAGAAAAAGGCCAAAAGAAAAAGATAAACCCTTTTCTTATTTTTTTATTTTTGATTATTTATTTCTTCTTGAATAAATCATTATTATGGTCTCTCCTGCACAACTTTGTCTGTATTGTAAAGGTTCTAGAAATTTATGCGGACTTGGATATTGCCCACTGCTCAGAAGTATGAATTACTTCAAGGAGAGAAAATTATCGGACGAATTCTTTGGACCAAGTATATCCGTCTTCGTGGGAAGGATTGGATACCCAAGTGTATTCATTGGACCACTATCAGTTATAGAGGTAGGTCAGGCAAAGATTGCAGACAGCCCCGGAAAATGGTTTGGAATGAACTATGAAAAAATAATTGACATGAGCTCGCTTATACTAAGGTCCAGATACAAGGCGAATGTGAAATCAAAATCAAGATTTGTTGAAGAAAATAAGCTCCTTTCCATGGCAAAGAAGCCAACAGACGTTGAAATAAAATTTAAATCCCCACCATCGCATCACATGAGCTTTTCTGATATAGTCAGGCCAATGGGTCCATCCGCGATCATCAAGGAGATGAAGACAACTGAAAACATAAAAATAAAGAGAACCCTTGAAAGAGTCGCCAATGATGAAATGAAGGCAAATGATTCAGTATCCATTCTTTATGAAAAAGGCATAGATATTTACAAGATAACCACTGTGTTCTCAGCAGGAGTTCTCGGAACAGATAAAAAGATGGTTCCAACAAGATGGAGCATAACGGCAATTGATGACATAGTAGCAAAAAACCTTCTGAACTACATTAGAGAATATCCATCGGTGAATGAATTTCAGGTTTACGAGTCAAATTTTTTGAACAATAAATTCTTGGTGCTCCTTATACCTGGAAACTGGGAATTTGAAAACTTTGAGGCGTGGGCACCTGGTTCTTTCTGGTCACATAACCTGAAAAAAACTGAGATAATAGAGGAATACGAGCCATTTACAGGAAGAACAAAATACGCTGACAAACAGGCTGGCGGATACTATGCATCAAGATTTGGAGTTACAGAAGGATTACACAGGATGAAAAGGCAGGCAAGAGTCGTCGTGTTTAGAGAAGTCTACGAGGGATATGCCGTGCCCGTGGGTGTCTGGCAGGTGCGCGAGAATGTAAGGAATGCCATGAAATCTGACTGTGAGAAATTCTCAACCCTCAAAGAAGCACTTGACTACATCCGCCCAAGGCTAAGGATACCATTAGAAGAATACGTGAAGAGAAGTAAAATACTAAGACAGATGAGATTGTCTGATTTTTTTGGTAAGATATAAATAACTTTTGATAGTTAAAGTTTAAATTTTTTAATCCACTAATTTTTTAAAATGATTGAAGAAAAATCGGAGGAAATTCCCTTTAACGACGATGTGGAAGCGAAGATATTGGATATATATCCAAGCAGAAACAATTCAGAGGATACGGAGGATAATCAACTCTCTACAGAAATGGAGAAAGAATTTTCAAAAAATGTCTACGGTCTGCTTAGAGAATTTCATAAAAAACTTTTAGAGCATCCAAACGAGTACTTGTCAATTCTATTCCCGGAAGAACCACAAGAGATTACAACCAATTATTTTTTCAAAACAATTGATAATGGACCTCTTGAAATAATTGAAGATGTAATGAACCTTGCTGAAGAATTTTTGAAAAGAAAATATGAAGTTAATGATATCTTTATGGTTAGGGACGATATCAAGAAAAAATTTGCCTTTGAGGTATGGAAGGAGAGCCTACACTTGCTGACCAAAGAAACGTATGACATCCCTATGGAATGCTACAGAGAGTATAAAGATTTTGCATCGCGAAATGGTGTGGAAAACATAGATAAATTTCTTGAGACTCATTTTGGACGCTTAAGGCCAATAAACGGTAATAAAGTCAGAAAGATGACAACAAAAGAATTTATTCTTAAAGCCGTTGATGAACTTTCAGGCGAACCAAAGAACTTTAAAAAGATACTGAGAAAGGTAAGAGAGTTCAATCCAAAAGTTGATAATAGATATCTATCAGTGATGCTCTCTCAAATGTACAACGATGGCTTAATAGATAAGGAAGGCACAAGGCATAACTATAGATACTTCGTGAATAAGAGGGAGAAATCTCTGAATGAACTTGTTTTTGATGTAATTAAAAGTCATGAGAAACCCATAGACTTCAGTACGATATATGAAGAAGTTAAGGACAAAAAGGTAGATTTGGGTAAAGGTAGTTTGGGTGGAGTCATTAATTATCTATGGAAGAAAGGACTTATTGAAAGAACGGGGAAAAGAAAGCACTACAAATATAGCTCAAAATAAGATCACGTTAAAATTTTTATTACATCTCCATTTTTCAAAACATGGTCAGCTCCAACCTTTCTCTTTGTTCTTGCATCAATGGCTCCAATAAATTTGTCTCCTATATCAGTATGAATTAAATATGCAAACTCCTTAGCAGTCGTACCTTCTGGAACAAGATACGCATCTGGAAGAACGTTTCCCTTCTTGTCTGTCCAATGAGTCTCATCCTCGACTGGATAAACAACTATGTAATTCATCAGATCGAAAACTGCCATATTCAAACATCTTTGTATTCCTGTTGAACCGTACTTCTTTAGAAGTTCCCTTATCCTCATCAATGCTATTTTTTGTTTCTCTGATAATTCCTTTGTAACCTTGAAGTCGCCGTCGCCTGGAATATAGCTTATCAAACCTGCCTTGGCAGCCTTTCTTAGCGCTAGTTCTGCATCAGCCGATGTAGGGATGACCAATTTATATTTATCTTTAATTCTCTCGTAATTCTTCTCTGCATCTGGGAGGTCCATCTTGTTGGCTGCTATTATTATTGGCTTGGAAACTTCCCTTAACTCCTTTACAAATCTAAATATATCATCATCCGTCCACTTGGTGGGACTCGTTGGATCGACACATGACTTCTCTATTGCGATGCGAATATCCTCCTTCTTTATACCAAGTCCGGAGAACCTACTCATAATTTGTTTTTCAAAATCAGAATGGGTTATCTCAGTTTGCTTTGCCATTTGAAACCATTCCCTCTTAAAAATGTTCGCATACCAGAAATTAAGTTCTTCCTCAAAGAATCTTATATCTTCCTCAGGGTCGTGTCCCTTCGTTGGATTACCCTCGGTATCAGTGGTTCCAGACATATCGAGAACGTGAATCAAGACAGGCGCCTGCCTTAAGTCATCTAGGAACTGGTTTCCGAGTCCTTTACCTTCATGGGCACCAGGAATCAGGCCAGCTACATCAAGCAGCTTTATTGGTATGAACCTAGTCCCGTTTATGCACTCAGAATTCTTTGGGTTGCACTTTTTTCCAAGTTCCCTACATGGACAGGGAGTAGTTACATATCCAACTCCCTCATTGGGCTTTATTGTTGTGAAAATTCTATTTGATATTTCAACATCTACCATAGTAGCTGCATTAAAGAACGTAGACTTCCCCACGTTGGTCTTTCCCACGAGTGCTATGAGAACCATGAATATAATTGAATCTTAATAAAATTAAAAGTTTTTTAAATATCTTTTTGCCTTTTTAATATTATGAGAATTGCCGTCATTGATTATAAGAAGTGTAACCCTAAAAAATGCAGTTATGAGTGCATCAGGTTCTGTCCGAGGAATCGCGCCGGAGATGAATGCATAACCAAGAGGGAAGATGGAAAACCTGTTATCGATGAAAATCTTTGTATTGGTTGTGGAATATGTGTAAAGAAATGTCCATTCAATGCCATTAAAATTGTCAATCTTCCCGAGGCTCTGAAAGAAAGTCCAGTACACAGGTTTGGAAAGAACGGATTTGCTCTATATCGCCTGCCAATTCCAGTCCCTGGAAAGATCATCGGACTTCTTGGACCCAATGGAACTGGAAAGACAACGGCACTAAAAATTCTCTCCGGGAGAATCAAGCCAAATTTTGGAAGGGAAGGAGAAGAGAGCGACTGGAAAGATGTATCCAAAATGTTTCGTGGTAACGAACTACAAAAATATTTTGAAAATCTTTCAGAGGGAATGAAAACTGTATACAAACCACAGCAGGTCGATGAAATATCAAAGGTTTATGGTGGGAAGGTTAGTAAGATCATAAAAAACGATGTGGCAGAGGACATATTAAGAAAACTATCCATTGAATACATTCTTGACAGGAAGACTACCGACCTATCAGGCGGAGAACTCCAGAGACTTGCCATAGCAATAGCTCTTTCAATGGATGCTGAATTTTACTTCATAGATGAGCCATCATCTTATTTGGACGTCAGGGAAAGAATGGAAGTTGGAAAGTTGATAAGAGAAATAGGAAAAGAAAAAACCGTGATTGTTGTGGAACATGACCTTGCAACACTTGATTTCATGGCAGACCAAATACATGTTTTCTATGGTGTGCCTGGTGTGTATGGTATTGTAAGCAAGCCATACATGGTGAGAACTGGAATAAATATATTCCTGGATGGTTACATAAAAGAAGATAATGTGAAGATAAGAAGCGAACCAATTATTTTTGAGGTCATTGCACCGACAAAGGACAAAGAGAGCCCCACCTTATTGAAATTCTCGAACATAAAGAAAAAACTTGGTGACTTCACCCTGGAGGTTGACTCCGGAGAAATAAACCAAAAAGATGTTATTGGTATATTCGGAGCGAACGCCCTTGGAAAAACAACGTTCGCCAAAATACTCGCAGGAGAAATAAAACCTGATGAAGGAACCATAAGTCCTAAAGTATCAATAAGTTACAAACCACAGTACATATACACCAACTACAACGGGACCGTTGGCGAAATCTTGAGAAAGAATAAAAATTTTGAGAAATTCAAGAATTCTGTAATTGAGCCATTGAATCTCCCTAATCTCTTTCACTCAAGGGCATCTGAGCTAAGCGGTGGTGAACTACA
Source organism: Candidatus Aenigmatarchaeota archaeon (assembly GCA_021162085.1). Classification (GTDB taxonomy): domain Archaea; phylum Aenigmatarchaeota; class Aenigmatarchaeia; order PWEA01; family JAGHBM01; genus JAGGZI01. The sequence continues at coordinate 16,414 of JAGGZI010000040.1, read as the reverse complement.
GAAGCTTGCAATCGCCCTGTGCCTCATGCAAGATGCTGATCTGTACCTTCTTGATGAACCATCCGCTTATTTAGATGTTGAGCAGAGGCTCTCAGTGGCAAAAATAATTCAAAAAGTGATGTTCCTTAGAGAGGCAACTGCAATGGTCATAGACCACGACATACTATTCCTTGATTACATATCACAGAAGGGTATTGTATTCATGGGCATCCCTGGAAAGAAAGGTCATGCCCTCCCACCAATGGATTTGAAATCTTCTTTCAATACATTTTTAAAAGAAGTTGATATAACGTTCAGAAGAGATCCTGAAAACGGAAGACCAAGAGCAAACAAGCCTAACTCTGTTAAAGACAGAGAACAAAAGGAAAACAAAAAATATTATTACACCAATTAATATCTTCTTGATGGAGGTGAAACACTTCTCTCCAAGTTGGCTAATCTTCTGTCTATGTCATCAAGTCTGCGCAAGATTTCGTCAAGAACTTCATCGAGATTGGTTGGTCCCCTAAAATTATTTTCTCTGACCATTGTTGGGGGTTCTGGAGTTGGCTCAAATCTTGGCTCTCTTGGCACCTGATATTCGTTCCTCCTTGGCACTTCTCTATTCATGTCTCTCCCAACGTTAAAATTTGGTGCAGGGAGACTTCTTATATCCTCCGGTCCTGGAATGTGATAATCCTCTCTTGGAGCACCTGCCTCTATTATTGGTTTTCTTGGTTCCGTGTTCTTCCCATGATGAAGAATTTTCTTAAGAGTATCCAACATTTAATCGCCTGTCGATATAAATATTAAAAATCACTTTATATAAATATTATGTGATGCGTATGGGAGCTATTCTTGAGAGAACTTTAAAGATAAAGGGCAACGTTGGATTCCCAACCAACATATACTTTAAAATGATCAAACTACTCAAAAATAGGCATTACACGATTAAAAAATATAAGGACTGGCTTGAAGTAAATCCAAGAAGTAATTACCATCAGGAGATGATGCAGAAAAAGCAAGCAATCGAGCAAAGCATAGCAAGAACTTTAATCAACATAAGCGATATGAGAAGAGATATAGAGCTCATAAAACATGATCTAAGAAAATTAGAAGAAGTTAAGAGACATTTCGAAGAAAAGGACGAACATATACTCAAGTCTGATTTTGTTGACCTTGTGGATAGAAACACTGGAGCATTAAGTTTAATAGACCTTGCAACCAGTGGAAAATTCCCAACAATTGTTGTCGATTTCTACAAAATAAAAAAGGAAGACGACATAAAGAAACTCAAGGTATCTCAAACGGAGAAAGGTATATTAAAAAAGAAATGGAGACTCTACAAATATTGGAAAGAAATATATGGAAAGGAAATTGATGAAAAGGTTAGGATGTTAAAAGAACAGTTGAACAGTAGAAAGGCTTCTCTGAAGATGTACAAAGAGCTCTTGAACCCCTACATAAAGGCAATAAACAAGATAAAATTCTCAGAGAACGAGTACGTTGGGCTCGATGACCCAAACCTCATAGAAGGATATAGCACAACGGTTGCTGGGGTCGAGCTTTTCTGCTGGAAGGGTATATCATCAGAGAAGGAGTTTGAATACAACAAAGAGAAATACAAATTCTACTCTTATATTGAAATAAACATAAAGAGAAAAACCCTATTCCTATCCGGTAAGGAAACGGAGAAAATGGAAATAACATTCAAAGTTTATCTCAAGACTCGGAAGGAAATTGAAGAAATAGAGAAAAAAATAAAGGAAAGAGAGGAATTACTGTGGAAAGAGATAAAGGAACTGAAGGGTGAGGAAGAAGTTGAAGAAGAAACTGAAGGTAAAAAAGAAAAAAGTAAGAAAAGAAGTGAATTAATCATATCTATTGAGAAGTCGATAAGGGCAATAATTGGAAAGCCAATTGAGGGTGAGTTTTATCTTCCAAAGGGATTAGAAGGTGAATTGAAGGATATCATAAGAAGGGACTTCATAGAATTTTATGATGAATTGAAAGACTTGATTGGTGGATTGAAACTAAAGAGACATTGGTGAATGTATGATTAAAAAAATAATAGAAAAGATAACATCCAAAAAAGATGAGAGCCCAGAACCAAAAATGGACTACGTAGTTGGTGTATCCACAGGAATGCCAAGACAATATCCTACGCTCGCAGGTAGATTAGGATACTCTGTTATGAAGGGCACTGAATTTATAGAATTAATGGTCGAACATCCAGTCGCTCTGACAAAGAAAGAGATAGATGAAATAAATCTCGTAAGAAAAAGACTTGGCGTAACACTTGGTATGCATGGCGGACTGGATGTTTACATAACCTCTCCATGTGATATAGACTACAAGGATGCAGAAAAGAAATTGAATCTGTATATAGATGCTGGAGCAAAAATAAAGGCCAAATACATTAACTTCCACGCATCTGTTCTCGCAATACCAAGGATGTATCCAATTCCAAGAAGGTATGACTTTTTGGTTGACGAAAATGGAGACAACATAATAAAAAAGATTTCTGACAAAACTCCAAAATTAAAGGAATGGTTCATAAATATCTTTCTTAGAGACATATTCGGGAGGTCCATAACAGTTTACTTCCCAAGAGAAATACTACTAAAAATGGATGCTCTGGAAAAAGCGGTGAATAGAAAAGAAATAAGTATGGAAGAATTTGAAAAAAAATATGAGGAATTGAAAAAAGAGGGAATTGATAAAGCGATGGAAACCTTCAAAAAAGATATTCATAATCAACCGTGGAGAGACCATGGAGTCGAAGACTGGGCATTTGAAATAATGGGGAGATGGATGCACGAGACCAAGGACCCATTATGGAAGGCTTACTGTGGAAATAAAGGTTATGAGGATGTCGAAGAAGAAAAGGCAATTGCCGCTGTGTCTGCAAGGTATGTTGCAGGTCACCTTAAAAAATTTCTAGAAAAATTAGAAGAAAAAAATGTTATAATTACACTGGAGAGCCCTGATGCAAGGGGCGGCCAATATGCAGGATATTATAGGCTACAAAGTTCAACAGAAATCTATCATGTGGTTAAGCATATCAATTCTCCGTATGTCAGAATACTCATAGATTTTGAACATGAAGCAACACAGGGAATAGATCCATTAAAAGATTTAGAGAAGGCACCAAGCGATTTAGGAAAATACGTGCTAACACTACACGTTGGTACCATACCTGTGCCAGCCCATACTCATGCACCATCACCTCGTGGAGACGTGTATCTCTACAAACTCATATGGACGTTGAGACAAAAGGGATTTGAGCATGGTATATTCATATTCGAGAGGGGTGGGTATGAGGAACCAAGACTGTATGAGCAAATAGTCATAACTTTGAAAGACATAGCAAAATATCTTACGATGGATATACCGCCCGATGAACTACCAGATGAATTCTTTGGTCTAACACCTGCAGAGATGGAACATGAAAAAAGGGTTGTGAAATCGCATGCCTTTGATCCCATTCAGGGAATGTTTGAACTTCCTGAGTTAAACCACACATGGCTTGGAAAGGAAGCTATGGAGAAGAAGAGAGTTAGACCTGAAACATGGAAGAAAGAAGAACACCGATAAGTTTATATAGTAGATTGTACAACTATTATTAGTTATTACTTAATGGTGTTAACATGGAGGTAAAATTCAAAAAGAAAACACTCGAAAGTAAAACCAAGATAAAAAGAAAAACCGCCAAAAAAATAAAAGATTTTGAAAAGCGAAGAAGGGCTGAAATTATAAAAAAATTCAGTAAGAGACTTCTTGAAAAATACGGACCATTCATAAAGTCCATTGTTGCCTGGGGAAGCGTTGTGAGAAACGAGTTCACAAGCAAAAGTGATATTGATGTTGTTGTTCTTGTTGACGATACGAGAAGAGATTTCACCAAGAAGTTGAGAGCAGAAATAGATGACTTCATGTTTAAGGTTGCAGAGGAAACAGATGAAAAACTCTCTCCACAGCCAGTATGGACGATAACGGAATTTATGAGCATGATAAGAAGAACCTCCCCGCTCGCATACAATCTGCTTAAGGATGGAATAGCGGTATACGATACTGGATTCTTCTTAACCAACAAGAGATTGCTTGAAATGGGAGAGATACCAATCACGAAGGAAGCTGTAGAGAGCAGGATGGAAAACGTTCCAAAAAGGTTGAGAAGAGCCGAACATGCAAAACTGTACATAGTTGCAGAAGACCTTTACTATGCTGTCTTAGACTCACTACAGGCAGTGGTAATGTACATGGGCAGAGGACCACCAGATGCGAACCATGCACCTGAGGTGGGAAGAAAATACCTCGTGGAGAATGGACTGACAAAAGAGGAATACATAAAGATTCTTGAAGATATAGTAAAATTCAGGAAAGCCACCGAACACAGAGAAATAAAGGAAATAAAGGGTGAAGAAGTAGACAAGTTCATAAAGAGGGCCAAAGAATTCGTGAAGGAAATGGAGAGAATTCTAAAGGTTCTTGAGAACAGAAGGAAGACTTCTGACATAGAAAAAACATACGAGATAATGATAAAGGCAAGCGTGGCTGCGCTTAAAACCATAAATAAGTTACCGGAAGATCCAAAAGAATTACCATCTGCATTTAAAAAACACTTAATTGACTCCGGATTAATGAATCCCATCTATGAAAACGTGTTCTTCAAAATACTTGAAATGAAGAAGATGGCAAACGATAAAAAACTTGACGAAATCAGTGAGAGAGACATAAACTTAAGTAAGGAGTACGTTAGGAGATTCATAGACAACGTCAAGAAGATTGCAGTTGAAAGAGAAAAGGTAAAAAAGGTCAAAGAGACTGCAAAAGATTCAAATGAGAAGAAGAAATAATTTATGACCTTAAACTAAAGAGACATTAACTTCTTCGTCCTCTATCTCTACCAATACATTTTTCATTGCTGCATTTATTACAGTTGTTCTCCCTATGTTACCAACTCCGGCCGATTCGTGAATATGACCACAGAGAAACAAAAGCGGCTGATACTTCTCTATAAGATTCCTTAATTCCTCACTTCCAGCATGATTCCCGAGGTTGCTCTTATCAAGAATTCCAAGTGGTGGATAGTGGCTTATAACTATGGTCTTCTTAGGATTTTTCTTCAACAATTCCTCGAACTTATCTAAAACATATGATGACATGAAATAAAAGTCCCCTATACCAACAATGTAGTAGTCTCCCATTTTTACTCTTTTTAAATGAACATAATGAAAATTTTTGTACATCTTTTCTAAATGAAGGAAATAATCTGGAGAAGGGTCTATGTTACCATGAACACAAAATACGGGCAATCCAAGGGATATTAAAAATCTTAATGGACCCTCCGCGCTTTCTCCCTCGCCATGCCATCCATGAGGAGAGAAGTCGCCTGCAGCAAGAATTGCATTAATGTTGTGCTGTTTGGCTATCTCTTTCATCTGTATGGGTACGACGCCATGAAAATCTGACGAACAAAGAAATTTCATATTTCTTTAATAAGAGAAAAAGAATTTAAATGTTTTTTATTTGTCGTATATTAAATTTATTACATGAAACTTAGAGAAATCAAGGAAGGAAAAGTAAAACTAAAAATTCCGAATGTAGAGAAATCAGAAGAGGGAGAAGTTTTCTATAATCCCATAATGACGTTCGATAGAAATATCTCTACGTGCGTCGCTGACCTCCTTCCAGAGATACTAAACAAAAAAAGAAATGATATCAAAGCGTTAGATGCCCTTTCAGCAACCGGCGTGAGGGCGCTGCGCTACATAAAAGAATCTGAAATAAACACGTGGGCAAATGATGCTAATCCGAAGGCAGCTTCACTGATAAAGAAGAACTTAAAAATAAACAACATAGAGATGAAAATAACAAACGAAGATGCCAATATAATAATGAGAAAAAACAAATTTGATTTCATAGATATAGATCCATTTGGTTCACCAATTTATTTTTTAGATTCTGCGGCAAGAAGTTTTCCAAAGGAGGGATTTCTGTCAATTACAGCAACTGATACAGCCCCTCTGTGTGGGACGTATCCAAAGGTCTGCCTGAGAAGGTATGGTATAGAGTCATTCAAGCCAGACTACTACAACGAACTTGGGATAAGAATACTCATTTCGTCAATGATGAAAATGTTCAGTAGATACGAGATTAGTCTTACTCCATATCTGAGCTATTCAAGGAGACATTACTTTAGAGTCTATGGAAAGATTGAAAGAGGAGTTAAAAGAGTCAACAGAGAAATGAAAGAATTTGGATATATAAGTCATTGCTTCAATTGTGGTTGGAGAGGAGCTTCCTTAAATCAAAAATGTCCCATCTGTGGCAGCAAAACAAAATTTTGTGAAATATATCTCGGAGAAATACAGAACAAGACCTTCCTTAATAGCCTTAAAAAGAAAATGGAGAAAAGAATGTTTGTAAAAGAAAAAAATTTAATAGATAAAATCAGGGAAGAAGTTTCATTTTCATTATACTATGATACACACTACATATGTAAGAAGGCTGGAAAACAAATAAAGAAAATAGAAAACATAATTAAAGACTTAAAAGAATCTGGATTTAAGGCATCCAGAACGCATTTTTGTCCAACTGCCATAAAGACAAATGCCAGTTTCGAAGAACTTATAAAATTCATTTAAACCTTTCCAGTCTTCTTTATTCTCTCGTAGAATGGACAGCTCCCGTGCCGGGTCCAAAAACACCTGCTACCAAAACACTGTCCAGTCTCTTTAAAGAAATGACATTCCTTGACGACATCGCCGACTCTCTTAACAACGGGTTTTCTTATCTTGACCAGATCCTGCATATCCCTGAATGGAAATAGACTATTCTTTAATTCATGTTCTTTTAATACAACATCTCTTGATATCCTCACGATGACACACCCCAAAATAATAATTATTCCTCTTCTCTCACTCTCTTCTCAACTTCCTCTTCTATACCTAGTTTTTCAACAATTTCCTTGTATCTGTTTCTTATGGTAACTTCTGTTACACCAACAACGTCTGCAACCTCTCTCTGAGTCCTCTTCTCGCCATTTAAAACGGCTGCAATGTAAAGAGCTGCAGCAGCAACTCCCGTTGGGCCCTTTCCAGAGGTTATATCATGTTCCTTTGCCTTCTTCAACACATCTATTGCCTTGGCCTGAACCTTATCACCAAGACCAAGCATAGTTGCAAACCTTGGTATGTAATCCTCTGGTTGGGATGGAAGTATTCTTATTCCTAATTCCCTGCATATGTACCTGTAGGTCCTTCCTATTTCTCTCTTATCAACACCAGAAACATCGGTTATTTCATCAAGGGTTCTCGGTGTCTTAAATTCTCTACATATAGCGTACAACAAAGCTGCCACAACAGATTCCATTGACCTTCCTCTAACAAGTCCTTTATCAACAGCAACCTCATAGGCCTTGGCAACTTCTTCATGAACGTTTTTTGGTAAACCTAAGAATGAAACTAATCTCTGTAATTCAGAAAGTGCAAAACTTAAATTCCTATCCTTGCTCTCAACAAGCCTTTTCTGCCATTTTCTCAGCCTGTAATACTGTGCTCTCTTCTTCGCAGAAACCTTAAAGAACTCTCCAGGTCCCTTTCCTATCTCGGTTATCATTCCCTTATCATGCTTCGTAGGAGTTAGTGGGGCTCCTGTTCTTGCTCTCTTTGATCTCTGCTCTTGGTCAAATGCTCTCCACTCCTGCCTGAGGTCAACAACATTCTCTTCAATGATTAAACCACAATTAGCACAAACTATTTCGCCCCTTGCTGGGTCCTCTATCAGATGAGTGGAACCACATTCAGGACAAACTTTGATGCTTGTAGCTCTTTTCTCTCTTTTCCTAACCATTTAATCACATTTTAATCATTTTTTGATAGTAACACACATGACAATTTATATATACTTTTGTCATAACTACTATATAAAGTTAACGGTTTGTTTAATTACTTGTAGTTGGTAAAAATATTCCAATTAGTTGAATGAATATACTGAACACTAGGTGAATCCGTCACTTTTTCACTATAATAGTGCATTGTCATAGTAGTCTAATTTCATATTAATTCCACCGTTTCTTTTCTTGTGATGGACCAACTTATCTGACAGGTAATCCTTAAGTTTTGATAATTTCTCCTTTGTCTTGTACAGCCTGCCATCACCGTTGAATCCCTCACCCAAAATTCCAAGACCTCCAACCGCAGCCAATCCAGCACCAAAGGCACTTAGATATTTATTGTCCAAGCACTCACCTAAACTAAAGATGGCTGTGCCCACACCAGACAGTCCTTCATATATTATGATCTTTCTTCCGCCTTTATTCTCTTCCACATACCTTAAGTTACTGTAAGGCTCTAAAGTTTCTCTACTTTCTAATTCACTTCTCCCAAATCCATCATACCTCAGCTGTTCTCTCATCTTCCACACCCCATCGAGCACACTAGAACTAAGGTATAATGGTATCAATAAAGGTCGTCAGAATGAGTCATCCCTCTGAAGTCACTGGGATGTTTGTGTCAACTCTGTAACAATGTAATATTGTATGTAAAACTATAAATACTTTAAACTAAAAAGTAGTGAAAATTCGACGTTTGTTCACATTAATTTTATGTGTACTAGAAACCATCAATTAACTCTTCTCAACAAATCTTCTTTTATTCTTTCCACCTTTTTCATGATTCCTTTCGAATCCAGAGAAAACTTTCTATGCCTCATTAAAATTTTTCCATCAACGACGACCGTATCAACATCCTCCCCGTTGCATGCATAAACAAGATGTGACACAGGATTGTAAAGCGGTGTTAAGTGCGGCTTCCTAAAATCAACGAGTACCACATCAGCCCTTTTACCAGTTTCAATTGAGCCAATTTCTTCCTCAAGTCCAAGTGCCCTTGCACCATTTATAGTGGCCATCTCGAGTGCCTGCTGAGCTGAAATGAGCGTAGGATTCAGATTATGTACCTTGTGAAGAAGTGCTACTGCCTTGATCTCTTCAAAAATGTCAAGATTGTTGTTGGATGAAGGCCCGTCCGAGCCCAGAGAAACCACACCTTTCAACTTTTCTATGGGCGCAATCCCGCTTGCAAGTTTCGTGTTTGATATCGGACAATGTGCAACCTTTGCACCTCTTTTATGAATGAGATTTATTTCCTTGTCTGATACCCATACAGAATGGGCAAGGAGCGTTCTCTCCGTCAGGAGACCTATGGAGTCCAAAAATTCAATTGGCCTCATACCATACTTTTCTTTTATCTGCCTTACCTCTTCCTGAGTTTCAGAAGCATGAATATGGACAATTGCACCAGTTTCTTCTGATATATCCCTAACCTCCAAAAGCTCTTCTTTGGTACAGGCATAAGGAGAATGTGGACCAAGAGCTATCTTTATCTTATCTGATTCATTCCTTAGAAATTTTTTGGCGTTCTTGACATTGGAGTTCTTATCAACTTCCTCAAATATCGCTGGTGAAATCACAGCCCTCAAACCTGATTTTCTAACGGCCTTTAAAATTTCCTCAGGGTGTGGATACATATCCGAAAAGGTTGTAACGCCAAAACTTATCATCTCAAGATTTGCAAGCAAAGAGCCGTAGTATATGTCATTTGGCTTTAACTTTGCCTCAAGTGGCCATATTTTTTTCTGGAGCCAATCCATGAGTGGAAGGTCATCCGCATACCCTCTCATGAGAGTCATTGGAGAATGAGTATGAGCCTGTATAAGTCCTGGGATGGCAACCATTCCACTTCCATCTATGATCTCCTCCCTACTGTACTTTCTTGAGAGCCCCCCATTTCTTCCTACGTCAAGAATCCTGTTTCCCTCTATAAAAATAGCACCATCTCTTATGACTCTTCTCTGAGAATCCATCGTAACTATGTACCTTAAATTCTTAATTAACATATGGAAAATAAGGAAAGAAAAATATTAAAAGCTTATATCTCCCTTAATATTTCCTCTTTAATTTGCTTCTTAATCTTGTCCTTGAGTTCGTCCTTTAACTCTTCCTTTAATTCTTGGATTATTTCATCCTTTATCTCTTCAACAATTTCCTGTACGACCTTTGATTTAACTTCATTCTCTATGTCTTCACCCATGTTAGCACCTCCACTATTCTCTTGAGTGTTCTTCTTTTCATCCTCATTCTTTGGCTTCTTTCTTAAAAATGAAATCATATCATCACCTTTCATTTGTCATTTTATATTTAATTCTCCGTTATTAATATTTATGCATTTGTTCAATGATGAGAACGATAAAGAATTTGCGGTATTTTTTATACTAATTTCTTCCATTGTGATAGTTTATCCTATTTACCTGCTTGAGTACCTACTCTCTGGCACCAGAATTCTTCCCTACGTTTCCCCATTCATAGAGGAAATCGTAAAATCTGTTGTTTTATTTTACTTCATAAGAAAGACTCTGCCTGACATGAAGTATTCTCTTATATATGGACTTGCCATGGGTGGTGGATATGGATTTGTAGAGAATCTTCTTTATTCTGTTGAGCTTATCCCAAGTCCATACTTTTTTAGCATAATGGCGCTCAGGTTCATATATCCCATTTTAATTCATATGAACTCATCCATTGTCTTCTCAGGGATGGCACAGAAAAAATTTGCCTTAACAGGACTTATGATGGCCATACTGATTCATTTAATTTACAACATCATAGTTCTACTTTAGTTCAAAATATTTTTTGATTTCTCTTTCAGTCTCCTTCTTGAGTTTTTCCTTTATCATCGGCTTTATGCTCTCTACAACTTCTTTCTTCAGATCGTATGGTATTTCAGGTTTGGGTGGTGTCTCCTTTTTACTCTTCATCATCTTACTCAGCAACATCATCTTCACAGGGTCCATCTTTCCACCCTCCATCAACTGCATCATCATTAAAGTTTCTGGAGAGGATTCCTCATCCATCATTGAAAGCATGAGTGGATCAACCTCGCCTTTCTTTTGAGTCAGCATGTATATGACCATTAGAAAAATTATATTTATTACAACCAATGTGGCTATCAACCATTCTAACAAAAAATCACCTCTTTCTATACCTTTCTTTTAACCTTTCAATTATGCTCTTCTTAATTTCTCCCTTAACTTCTTCTTTGACATCCTCTTCCATTTTACCCTCTTCCAGAATATCTTTTGCGATTGATAATTTAAATAATTTATTTGCTATGTCCTTTCTTCCAGAGAGAATCGAGTATGCCATCAACTTATTGGAAATGCTGTCCCTTCCCTTCTTAAACATTCTCCAGAATAGCAATGATGAAAAATCAAACTCCTCCTCACGAGATTTAACCAATATGTAAAGAAATACCCCAATGACCAAAATAACGAAAAGAAGTCCTAACAACATGGTCACGGTTGATGCAGATTCCAGACTTGAGAACAATTGCGCAAGACTCGTTGCCTCGTTCTTTCTTTCTTTATGCAACCTTTCAATTACATTCAGAAGCTCTTGCTTGGCATCGTTCAATCTATCCATAATATCTGATATGCTCTCAGCGGTTGGAGTCTTTGTCGTTGCAAGCATATTTCTTACTCCCTCAAGAATTTCCTTTGTGTTGTTTATTCCCTGATAAATGTATCCACTCCCTCCACCACTACTCACAACCGCATTGGACCCTATTGCACTAAGGTCTGATATTATCTGTTCCACTTCATTGGTCAGATCCTTGTGATTTTCTTCCAGGGAATTCATGACCGTCGAAGACAAGGCGGTCTCCATTACCTCAAAAGTAAAAGGCAGTGAGGTAACAGCTGACCTGCCCAAGTATGTTATGTTTTCATTTCTTGTTCCATTTATTGTTCCATCAAATGTCGCCGTACCTACCTTTTTCTTTAATTTAACCCTCAAGTCGAATCCTTTTTCGTAATTCGTCAAAAAACTATACTTCAGCCTGGTAGTTGTTATAGATAAAGTATCGGATCCGGAGCAGTTATAACAGGAATAGCCAACCACCTCCATGTTTGTTAAATTCAGAGAACCTGTGAAGTTATAAGTATTATTTGCAACTGCCCTGTACTCGATCCACGACTCACCGTCACCAATTTCTTCTCTCCATATCACCTGTAATAAATCAGAGCCCGGTATATAACTCTTCACAACAGAATCGTTGTAATAAGTTACTGTATACCTTCCTATGGTTTTGTTTATTTCTTCGGCAACTGTATTTATGTTGTTGATTGTTATGTTCAAATCATTCAAGAGGTCATCTATAGAATGAACTGTCTTGTTTATCTCTTGTAAGTAAGGAACCACAGTTTCCTCAAGAGTCTTATTCATCTCTCCAATTTGAGATGCCCATCCTCCAACTTCAAATGTTTTTGACTTGCTCTGATACGAGAAGTTTTCCCTTGCTTCAACTCTGGCAAAGTACTGCCCCTCCACACCCGGAGCAGTGAAGGTATAATAATAATCCCCATTAGCAAAAAGCGTCATTGGTTGTTCTGAAACATAAGCTGTTGTTAGATTTGGATAGAAAACCGTTATGTTCACCGATGCATCGTTTATTGGAAGTCCGTTGCTGTCCTCAACATGGGCCCATATCCTTACAGTGTCCCCTACTTGGTATCTTGTTCCATAAGGCAAAGAAAGGTACATGGAAAGAAATGGAACTGATATGTATTCTCTCACCCAAACCTTTCCACCATACTCCTCAGATGTCCACCACGTAGCATTAATTGCCTGAGCATATAACTCATAGTCTCCCGTGCTGTTGAACATATATTCAGCTTCATAAATTCCTGTATCAATGTGGGTAAATGTTAGATTATCTATTATCCCCGTTGGTCTCTTTATGTATCCGGATACATCTGCATCTATGGGACTACCACATGCCTTCATAGTGTACACCATTATCTTTGCCGTTTGATACAGACTGAATGATGATGCGTCGGCGGCAGCATCGATCTTAAGGGCTATCTCACAAATGTTTGCGCTACTTCCTGAATTATTATATCCTGCCTTTACATACTCAATGCTAAGTAAAACTATACAAACCACTATAATCAATTCCAATATTTTCTTCACTTAAACACTTCCTTATGCATGCTTTCCATCATTCTCAATTCTCAGTCGAATTGCCAATGCCTTGAGGTCTCTCCCATGTGTGTTTACTGTATATTCCCATCTACCGACTTCTCTGGCTCCAAACCTCTCGAACATCTTTGCTATCTGAAACAACATTGGCTGGAACTTCTTTGTTGCTGCTATTGTACACTCGTCCTTCCTCTGAAAAGTGTAATGGACAGCCGTTAGGAGATAGGGAAATGGATTTTTCTTTTCCTTCTTAACTACATTATCCGATAGGATAACGTCTACATTCTTCTCCATTTAGACCACCTACTCTATCTCTTTTCCGGCCTTGTATTTCTTTAGTTTTACTCCGCACTTTGGACAATACTCTAAGCTTAAAGGATACTGCTTCTTGCACTTTGGACATATCTTCACTATCTTTGTCTCCCATTCCTTCTTCTTCTTTCTCCTGTATAGACCCATTATCACTGCCAGCACTATAACCACCACTACGACTACTATCAACACTTGCAACTTAAATACTGCCTCCTTTCTTTCTTCAAGCATTATTTTCTGTCCTGCTTCTGTATTAACCTGCAAGTAAAATGGACACTCCACTGAACCACCAGTTGCTGATCCTGTCCCACCACCTTCTCCTGGCTTCATGCTCCATACTGCAGTAGTTGAACCCACATACTTCTTAGGTGTATAAGGATACTTTGTCTCAACTTTGAAACACACTTTTACTGGTATGGCTTCCTCTGGTAACTTGTTCTTATCCGGGTCCACTATCACACTGCTTGGCTCTACTGTGAATATCTTGTCCTTTATTTCCCCCGTGAAGACCAGTGAACTGTCTAGCTTTATGTCAAATGGGTTATATATTCCATATTCTACACACACTGGCTGCCCTTCTATAACTGCATTCTTGTCTATCATTTCCTTTAAAACATCGAATACTGTAATATCCTTTGCCTTTGCTACGGTTTCGCCATAGGTTTTGCAGACTAATCCTACTCCTACGTATTTTTCTTGGGCTGCCGCTATGGTTGGCAAAAAAATCAAACCAACCAATAAGGCAACCATCACCTTCTTCATTCATTCACCTCCTTAGATGTTTAGGATTTTAGGCTTTAAGGAATTCCTACTCCCTTAGGCACACATAAAAAATAAGGGAATAAGGATGGTTTTTAAGGAACTTACGTAGACTGATTACACTTTATGTATATCGTATTGTTGTACGTACCTGGTGGTACTATTGGCACATCTAACCATAGTCCCATATAATCTGTTCCACCTGGCGGTATATTCTGTCCATCTGCTGAAAAAATTGCATAACTTGTAGTCAAAGCAGTACTTAAACTAGCGTTCTCTGAACCTACAACAGTTCCGTTGTCATACCATGTATAGTTACCCAGTTTTATGAAGCCTTCTCCTCCATCTTGTCTTGTTAAATCTCCGTTTGCCTTTATGTAGTAAGTTATGTTTACATTGTTTGTATCTGGCGATGTTAATTTAAAACCATTTTCAGCGAAGTTATCATTTGTTTCTGGATCCAATGAACCAAAGTCTATTCCATCTGCATAAGTATCTGGCATACCACATGCTACATATACATTTACTGTTACACTTGTTGTTGTTGCATTTGTTTCATTCGTTGCTGCACTTACCTGACTCGGTGTTACTATCCAAACCCCGAATGCTATTATTCCCAACGTTATTGCCAAAATTGCAGCACTTGTTGCCTTGTTTGCTATCACTTCTTTTCACCTCCTTTTATTTTTTTAATCAAAAGATTGGAATTTCTCCAACCTTTCTCATCCTTGACCATAAAATCTCCATCTTCATCAACCTGTAACATTAACTTTGAAAAACGTGTAAGATTTGTAACTTCCGGGTCCTGCACCTGTACTCACATTTATGAAAAACTTCAAATAACTTCTATCACCATCCTGAAGATTGATACCTATCTGCTGGTAACTTAAACTATATGAAGTGTGAGAACTCCCCGGAACCGTACTGTTGGTTGTATTATACCTGAAAAAGTAATGGTCATAAGGAATACTCTGAGAATTATCAGACGTATTCAAACTTTGGTTGACCCTTGTCCACAGGTTGACTGTGTTTGGTGTGCATCCACTCACGTGAACCTGAATGGAATAGTTGGTGATTCCCGTTCCATTGTTACCTGGTGATGCCTGAATATCATTAGTGGGGCTTAAAGTACCCAAATCTATTCCCTGAGCCAGTGCTAAAGAGAATCCCATACTTACTGAACACACACTAACTGTGAAACACTGGTCTGGTGTGGTCACATTCTCATTTCCACTTGTATCATTTGCATAAACTCTCCAACAAACAACACCCGATGAAATTGAATCATTATCCCAAGTGAAGTTAGCCCATTGCCATTGGTTGTTTTCCGTCATCTTCATAGGCGAAGAATATACCGTCTTATTTTCCCAACTTCCAGTTTCATTTGTTGCCAACCATGTATAATCTAAGGCTGTATCATCTTTCCATATTGAATACAAAAGTACAGATTCTCCTGGACTTGGCACGGTTGTGTTGGAACCTAAATATCCTGATGTATAATTCCATATTGGCTCTGTAACGTCTCCACCAGCAGTTACATAACCTTCTATCTCCAAGAGATGTTCAGAACCTAATTTTAATGTAAAGTTTATTTCCCCATTAGATTGATACGTGAGGTTACAGTTGTTTGTTGAACCACAACTAACTCCATCATATTTAGCCCTGTAAGATAATGTTGTATTAGGCATTTGAACTGTTAGGTTTACGGTGTCTTCTCCTTCCAAATAAATAGTAGCATTATTTATACTTGACGAAGAAGTTGCTGATAAAATGAAATTGTTATCATAATCTGATAAATATTTAATCTCCGGTGTATCAGAATAGACGTAGCTTATATTAACATATGATGGATTCGTTTGATTCGTATACCAATAGGGAAAACTACTGGGCCCCCCAGTTAGTTTGATTCCCAACCAATACCAATCAATAGCATAGTCCATTGCCCATTTCTCACTATCTAGATTTGTGAAATTCACTTCAATCCATGTATACTCTGACACAGCTGGTACTGAATCGTAAAAATCAAAAGCTGTATAATCATACGTTACATACCTTTGAATGCCCACCTTTCCATCCTTTGATAATTTATACCAAGAAGAAATGTTGAATTGATTTAAATAACCCAGTGGTGTCATTCCTATATCATCTGGAGACCCCTGAACCCATGCAGTGCATGTCCAATATTCTGGTGAAGTTGGTGGTTCAAAATTTATAGATTTTGCATCATTACCGGCTGGTTGACCATGTATTGGGTTTACAGCCCTGAGATAATAATTCATTGTTTTCTTTTTGCTTTGATTTATATTCACATAGATAGTATAT
>JAGGZI010000032.1 GCA_021162085.1 Candidatus Aenigmatarchaeota archaeon | reverse complement strand
TAGAATCTGCTGTATAATTCACTTCATTTATACCAGTCTCGCTGCTTTCATTAGCGTCTGTTAAAAATTTAAAAGATTCGCAATATGAACTGTCTGTATCTACCGTGAAAGTACCTCCCCATATTTTGTTTCTGGTATTATCGCCATAAGAATCATAGTCAGCCGATGTTCCTATATCTATTCCAGAGCCATAGTTACTGGTACAGCTTAAATCATATATACTCACTTCATAACGAACCCTTTTGCTAGCTGAAGCCCAAGAAGGTCTTGTATAGAGATACCAGTCACTATGATCTGGATCTACTCTTAATGTATATTCTCCAGTAGTATCTGTTGTAAAATCGTCAAAAAAATTCCAGGTTTTTGTTCCGTTACTCTTTGGTTCTGCCTGTGTGTAATTATAATAAATTGCATAAGTTGTTGTTGAGGAATTGCCGCCACGGAACCATATTGTTGATTCTCCAGTCTTGTTCCATTTTTCTATCCAGTAGGGGAGTTCTTGTCCACCGTTACCACAGGATGCGTTCACTATTCTTATATCAGAACCATCGTCGTTTGCATAAGAGTAGTTGAAATTGGTTGTGTTGAGGATTAATTTGTATTGATAGTCGTTCACAGGTGAAGAAATTGTTATGTTCTGGCACTTGTGAAATGATGAATTCCACCAATCATTGGATGTTTTGAATAAGCTCATATCCCCATTCTCTATTTTTATGTTGTTGTATTCCAAAAGCTTTGAATAATCATTGAATGTATCGGAGAAAGTTTTTGTTGTGTAATTCGTATCGTTTGCCCAGAGGGTTGCTTTAGTAATGTTATTTGAATACGTTAGGTTGGGGAATACATACCCAGATGGGAAGTATTTTAAATCCGTTAAAGATTTTTCATTTCCAAAATTTACATAATTATTTTGGTTTTCAATCAATTGGTAGGTTTGATTTATCCAATCAGCACTCCTCGACATATTAGAAACCCTGACCTCATCTATTCTACAATTTTCGTACCTATTTACTCCACTACCTGTACCAGCATGACTCGCCGCTACAAGAAAATCCCATGGACCACTATATCTTAAATCCTGTCCATGATCCGCACTCCCTATATAGCTCCCACTCACATAGAGAGATACGTTATTATCAGAAGTATTGAATGTCATAACCACATAATACCATTTATTTATTGATACGTTGTAATCTGTAACTCTCGTCTGAGTATTGTCATTTCTCTCTGGACGAGTAAATATATCAGTTGAATCATCTCCCTCTAAATCTCTTAAATTTATTCCATAAGAAACAGCATCTTTGTTTCCCCATTTGTCTGTGCAGCCCTTCCCAACAAACCATCTGCTATCGGGATTCGTCTCCCTTGGATACACCCAAAACTCCAGAGTTACATCTGCTGGCTTCAAATTCGCATCATCAGGAGTATTAATATAGTCGTTAACCCCATCAAAATCAAAGCAGTTGCCAGCCTTGCAAGATACAGAATCACTAGATGTCATACTTCCGTGAATTGTTCCTAGATGCCCATAAGAAGTTGAATCATTTACATAACCATCAGACGGATTCTCACTTAAATGCCATACAAGTTTAAAATTATTATCCCAAACCCCCGTTTTGTTTTCTACTGAAGAAACTGTTGGATTTCCATAGTACATTGCTATGGTTTTTCCTGAGGATGGAAGAGAATCAATTTTTACCCAGATGTCTGCATGTGATGAATCGTAATATTCTATTTCATAATTTAATTGTGTACCACCTTCACCACAAGGCTTATCCACAAATCTTATGTCATCATAATCACTTTGCATATCTGAGTCATACGTCACATTAATGTAAGCGGGGAAATTTATTAAGGCTGAAGATGCAATACTCATAATATTTATATTTCTACATTTTGGAAATGATGTGTTCCACCAATTCTTACTATCAATAGTCTCTGGAGAACTTACCGTGAGTGTTGGTTCTGGGGAAGTGTATTTTCTTATTCTAAGATTATCATAATATGCTTCACCACCATTATCTGAAGCCCCTGTAGAAAGTCGTAATATATCTATCGTTCCTGAAAATGAAGCAGAGTTTGAACTATAATTTTGTGCTTTTAATTCACCATTTAAATAATAATCCCATTTTTTGAGAGATGTATAACAAACTGCCTTTATAGGGTAATTATTTCCTGCATTCCAATTGAAATAATGTGTTGTAGTTCCATTTAAAAGTCGTAATTCATTAGATAACCATGATGCCCATGAATTTCCTACATACCTATTTTCAGAACTGTCGTATAAATTAGGAATACCATAAACACCACTTGGACTTCCGGGATTTATTGGTTCTACTTCCATTTCTATTATGCAATCATAATTTATTCCCAAATTATTCTTTGTTTGTATTTTTCCATATTGATAATTGGAGTATCCTCGCAAATGTAATCTCCCTGAAACTATTTCTGCGTAGCCAGAACCTGCTGATAAATCATCCCATTTTGTTGTATCCAAACTTGTTCCTTCAAAATCATCAAAAAATATGAAAGTCTTATCTCCATTACTCTTTGGCTCTGCTTGAGTGTAATTGTAATAAATGGCATAGGTTGTTGTTGAAGAGTTGTCGCCCCTGAACCAGATTATTGAATCTCCAGATTCATTCCATTTTTCTATCCAGTAGGGAACTTCAACACCGCCATTGCCACACGAAGAATTGACTATTCTTATATCTGAGCCATCATCACTTGCATAAGAATAATCGAAGTTTGTTGTGTTGAGGACTAATTTGTATTGATAATCATTTACTGGAGAAGATATTGTTATATCCTGGCATTTTTGGAACGATGAATTCCACCATTTAATTTTTAATTTCAAACTCCCGGAATCAACAGTTGTATTTTCATAGGTCTGAAAATCTGAAGAAGATTCAATTGGATTGTAAATTGTTGAAGTTTGTTCTCCTGTGGGAAAGGTTGTGTTAACTTCTATGAAATCT
>JAGGZI010000045.1 GCA_021162085.1 Candidatus Aenigmatarchaeota archaeon | reverse complement strand
GTCCAAGGATTCACGGAGTGCGGAACAGAAAGTTGGATAGGATAGTAGAGGAAAGTTATGAGCTTGTTACAATTGAGCCCGTTGTTGAAGAATTGAAGAAATTGTCTGTGGGGAATAGTAGAGATGCCAGAGCGGCCAGAATTGGTCTCAAATTTCTTAAGGCGAAAAGTATAAAAGTAATAAAAACCAAAGAAATTACAGCCGATAGGGCAATAATCGAACTTTCTAAAAAGTTTTTAGAGAAATATGGAAAATGTGCTGTCTTTACACTCGATAAAGAGCTAAGGAGAAAGCTTAAGCCTTTGGGCATCAAACTAATATATTTAAAAAACAAAAGATATTTGGAGATGGGGTGAGAGATTGTATAAAGTCATAGAGGTAGAGGATTCTGTAAGGGTCCCTCCAGATAAGTTGGACAAAGATTTAGAGGTAGCAGTATCAGAAAGTATTAGAGAGAAATATGAGGGAATCCTAAATCCAGAGTTGGGCATTGTTCTCAACTTAGAGACAGTTGAAGATGTGGGAGAGGGAGAAATATTGCCTGGCGATGGAGCAGTTTTCTTTCCATCCAAGTTCAAACTTCTGGTTTATTATCCAGAGGAGCATGAAGTTACAATAGGCGAAGTTGTAGATATAACAGAGTTTGGGGCTTTTGTAAGGATAGGCCCAATAGATGCGATGGTTCATGTTTCTCAAATAATGGATGACTACGTGAGTTATGATAAAAAGAACTCCATACTTGTTGGAAGGGATAGCAAGAAAATACTCAAAGAAGGAGATGTTGTAAGGGCCAGGATAATATCTGTTTCCTTTACCAAGGAGAACAAGGTTGGTTTAACTATGAGGCAGCCTGGTCTGGGAGCTTTGCATTGGCTTGAAGAGGAAGAGAAAAGAAAATCCAAAGAAGAAAAAACTGAGCCAAAGAAGAAAAAGAAATAGGTGAATTTTTATGGTTAAAGAAAAAGTTTGTGTAAACTGTAAGAGATTCGTTGTGGGAGATATATGTCCTGCATGCAAGTCAACGAAATTTACCCGAGATTGGCACGGTGTAGTAATAGTCATAGATCCTGATAGTGAAATAGCCAAGGCCTTAAATATAAATGCTCCTGGAAAGTATGCTATTTCTATTGGTAGCAGGTGAGAGTGTTATGAAGATAAAGATTGTAAAAAAAATTGAGAATCCACTTTTGAAAAGAAAGGAATTGATAGGAGTTATTGAGCACAATAGTTCTTCGACTCCATCCAAGGCTTCTGTCCAGGCTTACATTGCAAAAGAGCTAAAAGTTATGCCAAAGCACGTTGAGGTTAAAAGAATAATTTCTAGCATAGGTGCAAGTAGGTCGGACTTGCTTGCATATCTTTGGAAGGAAAGGGAGGTTCCTGTTCTTTCAGATAAGAAGAAAGAGGGGAAAGAAAAAGCTAAGGAAGAGGGTGGTCAGACGGCAACTGCTGCTCAATAAAGTATAAATATCTCCATGATGAAAAAAGAAAAAGGTGAAGTGATTGCCTGAGGAAAAGAAAAAGGGAAAAAGACCGAAGAGCAAATCAAAACATAAAAAGGTTCAAGTGTGGAAAAAATATGTTGTTAGTGGTGAAAAGGTGGAAAGAAAAGGCGAATTCTGTCCAAGGTGCGGTTCAGGGACATTTTTGGCAATTCACAAGAATAGGAAAACATGTGGAAAGTGTGGATATAGCGAAATAATTCAGAAGAAATAAATAATACTAGTTCTCTTATTATTTTATGATTTGTCTGGGTATAGAGTCAACTGCTCATACATTTGGGATTGGTATAGTCTCAGACAAGGGAGAAATCCTCGCAAATGCTAGGGATACTTATAAACCCAAGTTGGGTTTTGGGATAATTCCTCAAGAAGCAAAGCAGCATCATGAGATGGTTAAGGAGGATGTTCTCCAGAGAGCTTTAAGTGAGGCAGGAATAAGACTCGATGAGATTGATCTGATATCATTCAGTCAGGGACCAGGGCTGCCTCCATGCCTCTGGACTGGATTAGAATTTGCAAAGAAATTATCAAAGGAGAATAAAAAGCCATTGATTGGTGTCAATCACCCCATAGGTCACATAGAAATAGGGAGGTTGACAACAGGTGCTAGGGATCCAGTGATACTATATGTTTCTGGTGGTAATACTCAGGTAATTGCCTTTGCTTCCGGGAGGTATAGAGTATTTGGCGAGACAGAGGATATGGCAATAGGTAATGCTCTTGATACATTCGCAAGAAGAGTAGGGCTACCACATCCAGGTGGACCAGAAATAGAGAGGCTTGCAAAAAGAGGGAAATACATAAAACTTCCTTATGTGGTGAAGGGGATGGACCTTTCATTTTCTGGGATAATAACTGCTGCGGAGAAATTGTTCAAGTCGGGAGAAAAGCTTGAAGATATATGCTTTTCTTTACAGGAGACGTGTTTCTCAATGTTGACAGAGATTACAGAGAGAGCTATGGCTCACACTGGAAAGGATGAAGTCCTTTTAGCGGGCGGAGTCGCAGCAAATAAGAGGCTGACTGAGATGTTGAATACCATGTGCAAGGATAGAGAGGCAAAATTTTACTCAGTACCAATGGAATATTCTGGCGATAATGGGGCAATGATTGCATGGGCTGGTATTCTTGCTTACAAGTCGGGTCAGAGAACGAAAGAGTTCAAACCGCTATCAAGATGGAGAATAGACGAGGTGGATATTAAGTGGATGTAACAGGAAAAATCATAGGAAGGGGGGCGGAAGCAATCCTTTATTTAAATGATAATGGAGTTTTGGTCAAAAACAGAATTAAAAAGAATTACAGGATAGAGGAAATTGATACGATACTAAGGAGGCTTAGAACAAGGCATGAAGCAAGGATATTAACAAGGGCAAAAAGGGTTGGTGTCAATACTCCGAGTGTCATTGACGTAAGGGAATATGAAATATTTATGGAGTTTATCGATGGCAAGCTTCTGAAAGAAGTTTTAAATAGTACGAACTCTTCGAAAAGAAGAGAATTCGCAAGAGAAATCGGAAAGATGATAGGCAAGCTCCATTCGGCAGGAATAATTCATGGTGATTTAACAACATCAAACATGATTTTAAAAGACGATAAGATTTACTTCATAGATTTTGGATTGGCACTTCATTCAACTTCTGTGGAGGATCGCGCAGTAGACTTATATCTTCTTCATCAGGCATATCAAAGTACACATTTTAGATATGTTAAAGAACTATGGAGGAACACGGAGAAAGGGTACATGGAAACTTTTAAAGATTGGGATGTTGTGTTGAAGAGAATAGAGCAGATAAGCAAGAGGGGGAGATATGCAAAAAGATGAGGGAGTTAGATTTTTAGTTTTCGGTGACCCAGAAGGAGACTTGAGACAGAGGGATGTTAGAGCGCTTGCTTTGAAGTACCTGAAGAAAAATGATTACATAGTTTTCATGGGAGACTACTACAGCAATGTTATAGATGAATATAAAATATTTAAGTCGGGGAAACTGTTCCCAGAGATGAGATATTTTGGAAAATTGTACAAAAAATTCAGGATAATTCTAGCGTTTGGAAACAAGGATATCCGCTCAAAATATATTGGACTCCAAAAAAAGAGGGAAAATTTCAATAAGAGCATACTGCTGAATGAAAGAACTCTGGGAAGTTTAAGTGATGACAATATGAAGTTTGGATTTGTGCATGGCTCTG
This sequence comes from Candidatus Aenigmatarchaeota archaeon, assembly GCA_021162085.1. Lineage (GTDB taxonomy): Archaea > Aenigmatarchaeota > Aenigmatarchaeia > PWEA01 > JAGHBM01 > JAGGZI01. Next base: position 240 of record JAGGZI010000045.1, on the reverse strand, counting down.
ATCTGTGGATGACACCACCGGGAAAGAAGTATGAGGAAATGGCTAACGATATAAGAAATGCCATATCAGCATACAAGAAAAAGAAGAAAATAAAGAGAAGAGTTCTTGTAACGGAGCTTCCATATTACTACAAGAAAAAACTTTTAGACAAGTATGGAGAAGAATTTAAATTCATAAACGAATATTCATTTTTCACTCAATTTTCAATTCTAAGAGGTAAAAGAATAAAGAGTGATATAT
>JAGGZI010000036.1 GCA_021162085.1 Candidatus Aenigmatarchaeota archaeon | reverse complement strand
TTTAAAAAATATGTAAAATACATTGTGAGATATTTAAATAAATCAGATATCTTTAAATACTCTTTTTATGAATCATAAGAATGCCTATGAATCCTCTTGAGGCTAAAAATAAGGGGGTGTTGGGCATGTTCAAATTCGATGACGACGATTGGGAAGACGATGACCAAGATGTAGACGAAGATTATGAATAAGAAAATAATGGAGTGTGTCTTTCTTTTTTTATTTTTTTCTCATTTTCCAAATCTTCTCTCTCTTTTCTGATAATCACTTATTATCTTTAAAAATGTCTGCTTATCAAATTCTGGCCACTTCTTGTCTGTAAATGCCAGTTCGGAATAAGCTGATTGCCACAGAAGAAAATTAGATAGCCTCCTTTCTCCACCAGTCCTTATTATCAGGTCTGGATATGGAAACCCATTGGTGTAAAGGTTTTGCTTTAACAAAGTTTTTGTTATTTGAGATGTCTTCAGTAGGCCACGAGAAATTTTAAGCGATATTTTCTTGATCGCATCTATGATTTCTTGTTGTCCACCGTATGCGACGGCCACATTTAAGAAATGTTCATTATAATCCTTGGTCATTTCTTCAACTTCTCTCATCTTTTCTCTTAATTTCTTAGGAAGAAGTCTTATTCTTCCAATGAATCTCACTCTCGTCTTGGTACTGTGAACTATATGCCTCCCGGATAGAAGAACATCCATCTCTCTATCGAAGTACTCCAATATCTTTTTTAGCTCCATTCTTGGCCTGGACTTTAGATTCTCAACAGAAAGAGCATAAATTATCATATACTTTATACCTATTTCACATGCCCATTTTAGAACTTCCCTTGCCTTTTGAACACCGAACTTGTGTCCCATCCACGGTTTCTTCATGAGCTCCTTTGCAAATCTTCTGTTTCCATCCATTATTATACCAACGCTCTGTGGAATGGGGCCCCTTCTAATTAAGTCAACATTCATATTATCACTAATAAAACAGAATAAATTTATATTTATATATTTTTCTAATTATCTTATGCTTGAGTACATAATTTACTCGTTGATTACTGTTGGTATTGTTGGCTCTGGGATTGCTGGGTACTTCGATTTGAAAACCACTGAGATTCCAGATGAGATTCCAGTCATCATGATAATCATTGGACTGATACTCAGGGGAGCGTACTTCTTACTAACAGGTAATTTGATGTTCTTGTTGATTCCTGCTGCTGTGGCCGGGGCATTCTTTGGGTTTGGACTCCTCATGTACTATTTTGGCCAATGGGGTGGTGGTGATGCAAAACTACTGGCAGCAATGGGATTTCTCATAGGGAACATACCAATTGGATGTGGATTATTCCCAACTTACTTAAATTACTTTCTAAATGTCTTCCTTGTGGGAGCAGCCTACATAATAACATATGCATTTGCCATGTCCATTATCAATAAGAAAATTTCAAGTGCTTTTTTCAAAAGCCTTAAGGGAGATGTCAAGGAATTTTCAATATTCACAACTGTAATTATAGTATCAACGTTCATGATTTCATTGTTTTTCTGGTACACCCTTGGAACATACGAGATTATGATAATGGCACCAATCATCTTGATGGGCATTTCATTATACATTCTATGGAAATTCCTGAAGACCGTGGAAGAAGTTGGTTTTAGAAAAAAGATAAGCACGAGAAATCTCAAGGAGGGTGATATGCTAGGTGAGGACCTTCCAAAACTTAACTTAAATAGCAAGATAATCAGGGGATTGACAAAAGAAGAGATCAAAAAAATAAGAAAGGTTAGAAAAACCATATGGATAAGAGAGGGTGTAAGATTTGGACCAGTCTTCTGTATTGCTGCAATTGTAACATTTTTATATGGAAATTTGGTAATGTTTATATTGTGATTCATATGGCAAAGATTTTAGTTACGGGTGGAACAGGATTCATTGGAAATGAACTGGTGAAGGAACTTAGTAAGAGACATGAAGTTACTGTATTTGACAGAACCATAAAGCACGTCACAAAGGGAGTTAAATACATAAAGGGAGATATAACCGACATAAGAAGCGTTAAGAAATACGTCAAGGGAAGAGATTTTGTTTATCATTTGGCGGCAGTGTTGGATGAGTCCTTGCCAAAAAAAGAGATTTTTGATATAAACGTTGGTGGCACGATAAGTGTACTGGAGGCATGTAAGGAGAACAACATAAAGAGGCTGATCTATCTCAGTACTGTTGGAGTAATGGGAGAAGTAAATGGAAGAGCTGATGAGAAATGGCCATACAATCCACAAACAAACTACGAAAAAAGTAAGGCGATGGCAGAGAGAACTGTCCTGGAATATTATAAGAGATATAAACTTCCCGTGATAATAATAAGGTCTGCACTTGTTTATGGAGCAAATAAATACACTCTGAAAATTCTGGAAAAAGCGAAGAAACCATTTCCAATAATAGGTTCTGGGAAAAATAAATTTCATGTGGTATACGTGAAAAACCTCATAGACGCTCTTGTGAAATCTATGAAGAACGGGAAGGATGGAAGCATTTACATAATTGCTGATGATGATGCTCACACATATGAAGAATTCTATAAAATTATAAGAGAAGAACTTGGTGTTGATAAGGAGCCTTCTCACATTCCAGTATGGTTTGCTAATTTTATAGCATTTTTGTATAAAATGTCTGGAAGAAAATCTATAGTTACCAAGGAACATATAAATAGGCTAATAAGAAACAGATGGTACAGGATAACCAAAGCCAAGAGATATTTAAAATACAAACCTAAATACGACCTAAGAAAAGGTATAAAGGAAACCATTAAATACTTTAAGTCTCAAGGCTTTCTAGAATAAATTTGGTGATACTTTGAAAGTAGGAAAAACCGAAAGGTATATCCATGATGTAATAGAAAGAGATGGAGTAGTATTCTTTGGGTTGATAGACCCAGAGCTGGGAAATGGTAAAATACTTAGCTACGCAAAAGCTTTTTACAATGGCGGCGCCGATGTTATTCTTCTGGGTGGTTCCCTTGGATATGCAGAATCATACATACTCGATGAAATTGCAAAGAGAATAAAAGAGGTTGCACCAATCCCACTAATGCTATTCCCTGGAAATGTGGGTGGATTAACCAAATACGCAGATGCTCTTTATTACATGAGTTTGATGAACTCCATAAATCCTTATTGGATAACCGGTGCTCAAGCGCTTGCAGCACATACCGTAAAGAAGTTAGGCATAGAGGCCATACCAACATCGTTGATAATAGTTGAGCCAGGAGAGACAGTGGGATGGGTTGGGAGAGCCATACCAATTCTGCACCATAAACCCGAACTTGCATCAGCGTATGCACTGGCAGGAAAGTACCTGGGCCATAGAATGACCATCTTGGAGAGGGGAAGTGGAGCACCAGGACCATCACCACCGGAAATGTTCAGGGCAGTCAAGAAGGTGGTGGGCCATCCCGTAATATGTGCAGGCTCTTCAAAGACCCTGAACGACATAAAGAAAACCATAGAGGCTGGGGCAGACGGTATACACATAGCATCACTCATAGAGAAATCATCAAATCCATTCAAGAAGGCAGAAATAATTATAAAGTACACGAAAAAGATTGGCAAAGAAAAACTAAAGAAATGAGGTTTTGATATGGGAAAAATATTGGATGAGATAAAGGAGAAGATTCAAAAGAAGCCTATATACATGCCATTCATAGACTCAACGATTTACACTATGGACGAAATTGCTAAAATATCCAAGAGCATAAATAATTCCAATGCAGACATGATAGCAGTTGGAGGGATACTCAATGTTGATATGAACTACATGAACCAGGTTGTTAAAAGAATAAAGGAAATAGTGAACCTCCCAATTGTAATACTTCCAGGTAATACAGGAATGATAAGTAAGTATGCAGATGCTATATTCTTCATAAGCTTATTGAACTCAAGAAATCCATACTGGATAACAGATTCTCAGGCACTTAGCGCACCGCTAGTTTATTATTCAAAAATAGAAGTCATACCAACAGCATACCTTGTTATTGAACCTGGTGGAACATCATCGTGGATCGGAGATGCCAACCCACTACCAAGAAACAAGCTTGAGATAATGAAATCTTATGCAATTTATTCCGAACTTTCAGGGAAAGAGGTCATATGTCTTGACACTGGTATGACAAACTCCAAGGTTCCGGAAAATGTCATAAAGACTGTAAAGAAAAACGTGGACCTTCCAATCGCATTCTATGGTGGAGTTAGATCGATGAAAGACATAAGAAATCTTTCAAAGGCTGGAGCAGACATAATGATAACAAGCACAATCATAAGGAAACATAAGAAGAGCGAAAAGCTTGAACAACTCATAAGCCTTGTTAAAAAAAGTATGGAAAAAAAGCCAAGAAAAAAGAAAAAATAATTACTCCAGAACTCTTGGACCAGAATATCTAAATCCTCTTATAATTTCTTTTAAATTCTTCATCTCATCTTCCAGATATTTAATTTTCATCAGAGCTTCCTCAATTGTTTCTTTCTTAATCTCTTTCTTTTTTGGTTTTTCGATATTTTGAACAATCAAGTCAATCTCATTTAACCTATCCCTCATATTATTGATTTCGTCCACATTGAATGAGAAAGACTCTATCTTGGAAATATTCTTTGTTATGTTTCTTCTCAACTCACCTAATTCTTCATCAACTTCGTCGATTCTTTTCTTAAGAAATTCCACATCATTGTTACTCTTCTCAGTCAACTCCTTCAAAGTTGTAGATAATGACTTAATTTGATCCTTAAGTCCATTCATCTCTTCTCCATACCTTGATATTTCATCAACTCTCTGTGTGAGTGCATCCACTATGCCATGCTGCTCATCGAGTATGCTCTTCACATCTTTGATCTTACTGTCTATCTCTGATGACTCCTTACTTTCAAGCTCACTTAACTTTCCATTAAGGTCACCAAGTCTCTGACTTAGCTCCTTTATCCTATCCTCATAAGACTTCAGAGAATTCTCTAATGTTGAAATCTTTTCATTTAAATTTGCTGACTCTTCCTTCCTCATAAACTCTCTAAAACTTTCCATTTCCTGATCTATTCTCTCTATGATATCATGCTGACTCTCCATTATTCCCTTTATACTCTTGAGTTTCTCACTTAACTCAGATAAAGTAGACAAATTGCTGGATTGCATGCTGGAGACATCTGCTAACTTATCTTTAAGTTCTGCTAAATCACTACTGTAGGAATTCATGGATATGATAAAATTTTCTGATTTGGATTCCATATCCTGAACTTTCTTTGAAATATTTTCAATGTCATTCTTCATGCTGCTTGTTCTTTGATTAAGCTCTTCTGAGAGTTTTTGTTCTGGCAGGTTAACCTTGTTTTCCAGCTGACTCAGTCTGTTGTAAACATTTGATGCAAACTCCTCAAAAACCTGGTCCATCTTCTTCATTAGAAATTCTTCAACATCTTTTTCTAATTTAGACTTGTGCATTTGAATTTTCTCTTCAATCTCTCTGTCTATTCTCTTTTCTATGTTTTGAATTACATCATTCCTTAGCTCTTTTATAGAATTTTCAACCGACTCCTTGACAACATCTGATATCTCAGACATATTAAAACCTCATAATTTTTGAATCATTTCTCTGATTTTCTTGATCCTCTCCTTTATGTCCTCTTCCCCATGCGACTCCTTACTCGGTTCCACATTAACAGGAACATTTTTTACTGGTGGTGGAAAATTTTCCTCAGGAGATTTTTCTTCTTTTTTATTTTCCTCAATTTTTATTGGCTTTATCTCAGGAGGCATGAATGGGGGCTTTTCTTCTTTTTTTATAGTGGCTTGTGATTTTGGAATCATCGGCACGCTTCTTGAAAACTCGTTCTTCTTAGAAGTAAGTTTCTCTAACTTCTCTGATATATCCATTATCTTTAGTCTATTTTCCAGATAGAAATTCTCCAGTTCTTCTAACTTCGTCTCAATATCCTCAAGTCGCTTTTCTAACTCCTCCTGAAGCATTAAAATCACAATAAAATTTAGTTTTTTAGAATATAAAATTATAGAACCTCTACTATACCAGCCAAAAGCAAAAATCCTAATCCTGACATCAACAATATTATGGAATCTTTTAGAACTCTAATAACTGCACTTTTCCTGTAAGGTCCTTTTGCGAAGTAAAAGTCTATTTGATAGGATAATAAGGCGCCACTTATGCCTGCCAGGATGTATGCTGAAATTTCAAGTATTCCATGCGGTAGATAGGACAACATAAGCAGGTGCATGTGATAGATATCTTCAGAGGTTCTTGCAAGGAAAACCCCAAGGACTGAAGCATTCCAAACCAATATGAATATCATTCCTGCAGAAAACAAGAATGAAATGAAAAATGTTAAAGTAAAAACCCACAGGTTGTTAGATAGGATTGAATAAAGTAGCGTGTTGTTTACTATGTCTCCAGAAACTGAGGACTTTATCCCTGATATAACATTCTCTTGTATCTCAAAGTAGCTACTTGGTAAGACGTATGCCGATACTATAAACCCGAAGACAACTCCAAGAAAAAAAGATAAGTATATTGCAAGTTCGTCACCATGTCTTTTCAATAACTTTTCTTCGTTTAGCCTTTTGAGCATTTCATCTTTTTCCTTCTTTCTTAAATACCTTATCATTGGGTATGCCCCTATCAAGGAAACCAGAAAAACCGAGACCAACCCCTCATAGGATGGAAAGACTATCTTCGTAACAAATGCAGAAACAATGGTAAAGATCAATCCAAATAAGAAGATATAAAGAAAATTATCCTTGTACTCTTCTCTCAGCCACAGCGTCTCAAGCATAAATATTTTATAAAATTTGTTATTTAAATTATTCCTTTTTTAGCATCTCCTTTATCTCAGGTTCTAATTTTCTTATTTCCTCCTTTATTTTCTCAAGATTTTCCCTTAGCTCCTTAACAGACTCCTGGAGTCCCTTTCTCCTGAATTCCAATGTGTCCACCACTTTGTCCATACTCTTTCCAATGAATATACCAGCTCCTATGTCAACAAGCAATCTACCCTTTTTGAAAAGATATACACCGCTTCCTATGGATGGAAGTACCTCTCCAGCACTCTTCATCTCTTCAATCACTCCCTCAGTATTTAATATCTCACTTGTTTCCTGAGATGCATAATTTATTTGACTTTCAAATAATCGTTCCTGCTCTTTCAAGATTTGATAAAGATATAATTTCTCCTGCTTTTTTCTCTCTTCCAAAATATCACCTCAAAAATCCCAGCGCTTCATCTATTCTTTGAAGCTCTGGTCCCGTTGTTTGCTCAGATACAAGAAATCCTCTGCTGTTTGCAAGGAGTGATGCACCAACGAATGGTGAGCCAAAACTAACAGTTCCAATATCACCCTCAACTTTCAAAACATCCTCTATTTTTTTCAATTCCTCTTCGGTGCAATTCCTATGAACCAGCAATCCTCTGTTGGTTGCCACTGCACTTGAACCAACTATACTTAGTCCCGCCACGGTAGAAAACTCCACAGGAACTCCAAAACAATCCTCAAGACCTTTTCTTATTCCTTTCAGTTCTTCGGGAATTATACATCCATTATCATTAAGCAGAATTAAATTTCCAAGTGCAGTTTGCTTGATATCAGGAACAAATACGTTTAATCCGGTTCTCTTGAACTTTTTTATTTCCTTATCTGTAGCAATCTTGGGAAGGACAACACCATTCTTATTTCCAATGGAGAACAATCCAACCAGCTCGGAACCAGCCACGCTCATCCTTAAGACATCAACACCAAGGATTTCCTTAATTCTTTCCTCGTTCTTTTTCATTATATTGCCAACTACACATATCTCATCGGTTGAGAATCCGAATAATCCAAGATTTGGATCCCCGTTGAAATTCAACTGCGCAATATGATCTGACATACCACCACGTTTTCATCTAATTTCATCTAAATTTAACTAGTATATAAAAGGGAGGTAGGAGAAGAAATAAACTACTACTCTTTTACCAGAAATACTTCATCTCCCTCTCTTACCTTGTCTTTGACCTTCAGTCCTATGGACTGACCTGGCTTAGCCTCTTCAATTTGTTCGTGCTCTATTTGCATCGAATCCACGGTTTGTTCAAAGTCTGTCACCTGACCTTTTATCCTTATTTTATCCCCAACTCTTAGAGTGCCCGTCAGCTCCACGACAGCTACACCTATCTTATTGAAGAAATGAGTAATTTTTCCCACTAATTCACCCTCCACATAATCACCTCTATGTAAAATAAAAACAGTGGGAATATTTATAGGTTACCTTAGAAATACACTACATGATACTACCATCAGAAGCCGGTGAAGAGAAAATAAAGAGAATAAGAAAAAATATAGAATCCACACTTGATGCCATGACAAAAGAGTTAGGAAATAAATACACCTGGGAAAAAGACGATTATGGATATAAAATCTCAAAGAGACGTTTCTTAAAAAGAAGCGTCTTGAATATAGAACTAAATCCTATAATATCAACTCCGGAATATTTACTTGGGAGAAATTTGACAGTATTTATCTTCTACAAGGATGGTATTCCCAGAGAACTTGTCGAAAAATATTTTTCAGAAATAGATGAATGTGACATAATTTTTAATTAGATTTCTCGGCTTTTTCTGTTTTTTTCTTTCTTCTTCTCCTTTTCTGGTTCTTCTTCCTTTACTTCATTTGTTTCCTCGGCTTTCTTTTTTGGCTTAGTTTCCTCTTTTACTTTCTCGGTTTTTCTTCCTTCTCCCCTATTTCCACATAACTTTTTTCTTTCTTTATCTTTTCTTTTTTGGGCTTCTCTTCCTTCTTTTTGGCGCCTTCCTTCATTTCTTCCTTGCCACTCTCGATTTCCTTCTCCTCCAATGGATTTGCTTCCTTATTTTCTTCTTCACCGAATGCCTCCTTCTTTTTCTCTTTCCCCTTCTCAGGAATAACTGCCTCTGAACCAACTATTTCAACTCTAAAATTTTCATCTTCTCTCAAAACAGAGACCTTAACTCTTTTGGGTGGATGTTTTATACCATTGGACCATATAGCTTCATTCAAGCTTTTACCAATTTTTATGTTGCTCCTTGAGACATTGAGATGCCTCTCCAGAAACTCCTTTATTAAGTTCATAGCTTTTCTTGCCCTGTAATTCCTTGGTGAATAAACAACCTTTCTTAGAGGTATGGTATAAACTCTCTCTTCATCCATAATAATCACTCTATGCCTTCAGTCTTCCGCCTTCTCTCCACTTCTTCTCCTTATTGACTACGACTCTTCTGGTTCTGGTCCTCTTCAGTCCAAACTTTCTTATGTGTGCCCAAAATGGTGGCGATCTTATCTTCTTAATTCTAAACAATCTTTTCTTTTTTGCCCTGTGCTTGAGTCTTCCCATAAAAACACCTAAATTCTCTTTATCTTCCATTCTTTTTTCTCTGTGAGCATATTTAATATTTCCTTAAGTTTTTCATCCGTTATTGCCTCTTTGATTTGCCCAGTTTGATAAAGCTGTAATAGGTATAGCTCTATCTGTTGTGTGAGTACCGGGTTAACCATTCTTACTCTCCCAAGTCTCTCCATGGCTTCTTTGGTTAGTACCCTCCTCAATATATCCTTCTTTATTCTTTCCATTTCCTGTTCCTGGGCCTTTTTTATCTCTTCCTCGTCGATCATTTCTTCTCCACCAATTTATAGGACAATTCATCTAAAAACTTCTGGCCCTTTGGCGTAATGAACCTGCCTCTCTTGCCTATTTTCTTGATGAATCCTTCTGTCTCTAATTGCTGGAGTATCTTTCTTATAATGGACCCGCTTCCAGGGTAAAAATGCTCTGGTTTGTGACCTCTGTTCTTTCTACCACCAAATTCTTTTCTAAGTCTTTGTATTCCTATAGGACCATTTAAGTAAATTTTCCTCAATACTGCAGCAGACCTTATGTACCACCAATCATCCTGATCTGGCGGTCTCTCCCTACTCATCCCAGTCTTTACCCAATCAGCCCACTCGGGAGGACTTATGCCCTTCATCTTCTTGAGTTCTTCCTTGGTAAGACTAATCAACTCTTGTGGGTCAACATCTTTAACCGTTACCATATTATCACTCTTGTTTATTTGTTTCTTTAGCTATAAAACTTTGTATCTTTAATATTTTTTGCTATTTAAAGTTTAAAACCTTTACTTTTTCTTCCTGTAAGGATACCTCATTTCTCCACCACATTCAAGACAGTGCCATATTACACATCTATTCTTTGGATCCAATCTAATAGTACAGTTAACTCCTGGCTTTATATAAGAATGACAATGCTTGCATATTCTTCTCTTATATTTCTTCGGTATTCTAACCTTATACTTTATTCCTATCTTTCTGGCAAGCTCCACGTATCTGTTGCTTCTCTCCTTGTGCTCTGGAAAATTCCTCTCTGCTTCTCTGAGGAGTATATTCATTCTCTCTCTTGCTATTCTCCTCATCCATCTTGGTATCATGGCCTCACCTTTAAAGCTCTCTTAGACATTCTTGATATCTCACCATTGCTGTACCTCCCCTTCCTTGACTCAAAAAAATACCTGTATTTCCCTGATGGTTTGTATATTTTCCATGGTCCAAGATTCTTTCTAACATCAACCACATTAAAGTCCTTATCCATGAAAAAAATGTCTATCGGAAACCTCATGAATGGCGTCCATACAGAATAATCAACATCCTTTTCAAATACAAAGAGCATTTCCCCATCTTTTCTGAACATCAGCCCAAGGATTCTCTTCCAAAAACTATTGGCAATATCCATACTAATTTTTGAAAAATTTCCCTTTAAATACTTTCCTTTATGGACTCTGCGAGCTTCTTGCTCTTGGAAAATATGTAAACCCTTGTTCTCCAGGAGAGTACAAATATGAATATCCCAGCAAAAAATAGAACTGTATTGGCAAGTATGTAATTTTCAAAAAGTGCAAAGACAAATATGTTGTAAATTAAGCCAAATATAAGGACTATCGTTAGAGTTCCATGTTTCAGTTTTTTAAAGAGTCCTTTATAGCTGAAAACTCCTGATAAGATTAAAAGAACTATGATCATCCCGAAGAGTTGGTTAATGGCTAAGACAATTAACTTATCAAGAATAAACCATGTCATAATATCCCTGATATAATTTGACAGGAAAGTATTTAAGCATTTTTTACTGGTGAATGATAAAATCTATCAAAAGTAGTTTATATACTTAAGGCAACAAAAATATTACAAGGAGGTTTTGTGAATGGTTGAAGGGACTGTAAAATTTTTTAATCCCATAAAACACTTCGGCTTCATAACCGGAGACGATGGAAAAGACTACTTCGTCCACATAAGTGGAATAAAAGAAGGAACTACAATAAAAGATGGTGACAGAGTTTCCTTTAAAGTAGTCAAAGGTGACAAGGGAATTAAAGCTGAAAATGTTGAAAAGATTGAATAAGTGTGGTGAAGAAAAAATCTCATTCTCGAGAAATCATTTTTACTTGGCATTTCTTATTTTTCTCCTGAATGAACATCCTTATTAACTCTTTCTCTAATAAAATTATTATGAAGTTCAAGCGCTTTTACGAGATAGACTTACTTCGAGGCATAGCAATTGTTCTCATGATCACATTTCACCTCTTCTATGACCTAAAATTCTTTGGAATATACAATCCCGGTGAGAGCTTTGCATTCTGGTGGTTCTTTCCCCGATTCATTGCATTTTTGTTCATATTTCTTGTGGGAGTATCTCTGACCCTGAGCTACTCTCGCATCAGGAAATGGCCAGAAAACAAGAAGATAAAGAAGTACTTTCTGAGAGGGCTGAATATCTTTTCATGGGGGCTCCTGATAACCACTGTAACATACATTTTTCTACCAAAAGAATTCATAATATTTGGGATTCTCCACTTCATTGGATTGTCAATAATACTTGCATATCCACTAATTCGATACAAATATCCGAACATCATTCTTGGAACCTCGTTGATAGGACTTGGAACTTTTCTCGGAGGAGTTTACGTTAGCTTCCCATGGTTGCTGTGGCTGGGACTCATTCCAAGATCATTCTATACTCTAGACTACTTCCCATTGATACCATGGTTTGGTGTGGTGCTGCTTGGAATTTTCTTTGGAAATACATTCTACCCAAATGGAAAAAGAATATTCAGAATAAAAGAAATTAAAAATCCTGCCATAAACTTCATATGCGCCTTGGGAAGAAATTCACTCTTGATTTATCTTATACATCAGCCCATTCTCATCTTAATAATAAATCTCTTGATGTAGGAAAATCAAACTATTAGATAAGCCCCCGTTACTATTAGTATTATTGATATTAATTTGATTATCATTGCCTTTTTATTGATCTCCTCTTGGAGTGCTTGAGGGTGAATTTTAGTTATTGCAAAAGCAAAAATTAAAACAAACAGGGGTTGAATAGAAACCAAAGAATTCACAAGGGTTGCAGTTCCAAGCGAAATGGCTATTGTTATCAAGAACACTGCTATGATGTTAATAGTCTCATTGGTGGTAATCAGACCAACAACTTTCTTTCCATACTTGCTAACCGAGTATCTGAGCTCACTGTAGTATAAAGCAAATATTGGTACAGTTATCAAGAGTCCTCCTATTCTGGAGTATCCAAATATTGTCCAGTAGTCCGCGAAGTTCAACAAATATCTTGTTAAAACTCCATAGATAGCATATGACAGTGACGCGAGAATCATCAACCAGAATGCCTTGGTTATCTTTATCCTCTCAAATTTCTTTATGGATATCAGTACGGCACCAATGACAATGCTAATTATTCCAATGTATTTTACAACCGAAAAAACTTCATTGAGAAACAAACCAGCCAGAATCAGGGTGAAAACAGGAGAAAGATAAAACAAAGGGATTATCCTTGAAACTTCTCCCAGCTTCAAAGCCTTCAAATAGAATAGTGTTCCAAGAACGTAAATAACTCCAGTTGAAAGAGTCATTATGATGCTAAGGTAAGACAATGGAGAAACCCCTCGGATAACAAATATCAAAATTGATGAAAACGCTCCAACAAATCCCATTATTCCTAAAGGAATTATGGGCTCTCTAACCCATTTTGTAACAACGAATTTATCTATTATGTTAATTATTGACCCAAGTAATGTGGCCAGAATCGCAAATACTACCCAAAGCATGATATAATTTTTGCGGGAAAAAATAAATATGGTGCGCCGACCGTGCATACTCCCTCAATTCTAAATCCCTTCTTTACACAGACATGATTGCAAATAATGCAAACCTTCTGTAACTAATATTCTGGTTTTTGTTAAATAAATAATTAACCCTAAAATTACAACCACACCGTAAATTAAAATATTCCTTTTGCATAACAATGTATGTGGAATAAACATAATGTTTTTGATTCTCTTTTTGACCCCAAAAAATCTTTTAACTCACCATTTCTTGCAGGTAGAAAAGGAGACAAAATTGTTTTGGGAGAATATACACCATCTTTGGATGCACTTGCGTTATTGATAAAATCAGAAGAACCTGACCCAGAGAAGATAATAAAGGAAATCATAGATGGCAAAAATACCATACAAAAATTAGTGCAATATCATGAATTTCTACACGTTCGCCTCACAAAGAAGACATCTCTCTGGACGGTACTGGTCATGTATGAGTTTTATTCCTATCTTGGATTCTTAAGAATGTTGAAAATTGTAGAGAAAGGGATGGAAAAAACCAAAATGGAGCGCTTGAGGAAGGACCTTATGGATTTGATAGTTATAAATGAACTCTCTAATAGACTATATGAAACATGGAAACCTCTTCATGAGACAATGGCCAACGTTAATTTATTTGTTATAGGGAAACTTAGCAAGGATCCGTATACTAAAGATGCAGCCCAGAGTTTAATTCGTGCCAATATTGCAAACTCAAATGTTATCAATGATTTGACAAGATTATCAGAATTTATAATAGAAAAGATGGGAATCGAAAACGGCTGGAAATTTCTAATAAGTTTATCATTTCAAGCATCTTCTATAGACTCTAGAATTATTGAAGATTCTTCAAGAAGGAAACCAAAGGATTCCGAAGAATTTAAAAAACACAAGAGGGAGAGATTTGAAATAGGATACAAACTTAGAGATGATCCGCTATTTGAAAATCCCACTAACCGGTTTATAGAGATGATATTATTATCCATAAAATGCATGGATGAAATAAAAAGGGCATTAAAAAGAGGAGCTGATCCAACATCCTTAGCAACGAATATTAATGGCCTTATTGGATATAAAATTTACACAATAGAAGATCAAATTAATTTTATGGAAAAAGGAATTAAGCGCATAGCCCACGATAAGAAGATAATTCCAAATGAAACAACAAGAAGCTGGCATGTTGAAGCTGAAATATATTTTAATGTTTTTAAAGAATTAATCGGAGGTAGCTTACCATCTTTTTGGTACTTAAATGATGTGGATTCAGGTAAAATAATCATCGCAACTACAACAGCAGGTGCAAAACATAAAGAATTATTAGAATATATTCATGTAAACGTATTGAAATATCAATTTCTGAAGAGTATAGAAGAGGGAAAAGACCTCATAGAATGCTTTGGAAACAGGCTTTTTGGATGCCCTTCCGATTGCAAATCATGTGGTCAATATTATCTCCTTGATGTAACTAAAAAACTGTATGATATCACCAGTGATTTTTCCTACGAAGAATTGAAAAGAGAGGGAATTGATCCAGATAGGTTAAGAGATGCCATCTCTAAGTAGTAAATCTTTAAATACTTTTGTCTCCAAAAATATGAGTATGACTGACAAATATTTCATCAAAAGATTGAAGGTGCAAGGAGAAGAAGGTGAGAGACAGCTATCAGTTGGAATACCTAACGAAATTATGGAGAAATATGGGCTTAATAACGGTGGATACGTGGCTGTCAAGGAAACAGACAAAGGCATAGTCATCAAGAAGATAGATCCAGAAAAATTGGAATTAGTACCAGAAGGATTTGAGCATGTAGAAATAATAGAACCAGAGGAACTGAAAGGACCCGCAGAGTTTGAGCCATTTCCTTTGAAAGAACTAGATCTGCCGTACAGCTCTGATTTGGAAATTAATTACAAAAGGAAAGAGTGATTTTATTTTCCAAGTAATTTCTCCGCTAGCTCTTTAGGTATTGACAGCTCGAAGCTCATCCTTTCCCAATTTTCTCCTTTAGGTGAAAGACTCTTTGGCCTAAACAATGTGATGGCTTGATTATCTTCACTTACATAGATGAGTATATCATCTCCCTTTTCTGCACCAAGCAACTCTAAAGCATTTTTAGGTATTACTACCCCAAGACTGTTACCTATTTGTTGTATCTTACTCCGCCCTTTGAACTTAAATCTAATTCCTTTTTCCATGGTCTGAAATCCCTTTTCTATTATTAATTTTTGGATGTAATAACAGGTTATAACCTGTAATTATTTCAGAGAAATATTTTTATAGTGGCGCATTCACTAAGCAATGAGGGAGCAGAGTGATGACAGAAATTCATTCACCAAGCCCCGAACCACTTTTGATACTCTCTATAAACTTGCCCTAAAGGAAATTAGAAAAAAGGTAAACATACAGCCTTCCACTGCTCTAAAAATAAGAGAGTTGCTCAAAATTCTTGCTGCAGCAGATAGACCACTCCGGCACATTGAGATAACAAAAAGATGCATGGACAACCATTATTTTCAGGTAAGACACAATGGAGGAAAAATAAAATCAAGAGAAGCCGTGAAGAGTTTCATCAGAAGATATTTTCCCATACTAATTGATGTAAACATTCTCATAAAAAATGAGGGAGAAAACAAAGGATATGAACTTGCCTACCAAATTTTATCACTCTCGCCATCATCAAAAGATGACCTGAAAAAGGATGAAGAAAGATGGAACTACGTTGAGAGCAGGAAGAAGAATTTATTTGCACGTCACATGGATTTTATCGAGGCAAAAAATTATTTTGATATCACGGGAAAAACTTTCCTCATTCCCTCAATCCTGTTCATTAATTTTGAATTAAGAAAAGAAGTGGAAAAGCTTAAACTCTTCGTCCAAAAAACCAGAGGAAACACCTGGATTTTATCAAAGCTTTCCCAACTCTTGGAGAAAAACGGAAAGATTTACATTGAGATTTTCAAAACAGGAAGAAGAACATCAGAAATCGATTCTCTTTCAGAGGAAATCGAGGAATTCATGGACAAGGTGAAGTACATGCAGCTTGAGAGCCCCGGAGGTGAATCATGATACCTCTCTCCTCCATAAGGAATGCTCTCAAACAAAATTCTGACCACCACATCACCCAGGAGGCTGTCGTAAGGGCAAAGGATTTTCTTGAAATCATGCTCAGGGAATTTGCCACAGAAGTTGAAAGGGAATTCAATGAGTACAACGATTCAAGGAGGAGGCAGGGCTTGAGGAAGAAGAAAAGAATTCCAGCATGGATAGTTCGCTCCGTCTCCACTAAGTTTTTAAATCGAATAAGCGATAACGATATGGGCTCGCAGGTTGAAAAATCTGTGAGTCCAGGCGGTGAAAAATGAACAAAATAAGCACCGCCAAAATCCGCAGGCAGGACAGGGACTTCAAACAATTTCTCCAGACCTACACTCCCCCACCAAAGAAAAAGGACAGGTTCGAGTACTACAGCTCTATGAAACTTGAAAAAGTACTCAAAGAATTTGAGAACTGGATGCGCTATGAGAGGGGCTACAGCAAACAAACCATACCTGCAAAGAGAAAGAAAGTGCAGAGATTTTTTGAAATAACTGGAGTGAAACTTTCACAGGTAACAAAGGAAATAAGGGAAGCGCATCGGGCATACCTCATGGAACAGATGAGGAAGGGAAAACTAAAGAAAAACTACGTATCCACCATACTTGTTGACCTCAACGTGTTCTTCTGTCATTTCCTTGGAAGGGAGGACCTAAGGATACCATCCCTTGGAAGAGAGGAAATATCCTTTGACCGCCTCACAAGAGAAGACATAGATAAGATGATAAAAGCCGTGGAGGAAAGAAAGGACATAGATGAAAAAACAAGGGCGCTGCACAGAATAATAATCATAACCCTGTGGAATGAGTTGCCAAGAATAAGCGAATTCTGCTCTCTCAAACTTGGAGACATAGACGAAATCTCAAGGAAGGTAAAATTCAATTCAAGGAAGAGGGAAAGAGCGCCAGCCCACCTAAGACATCCATTTGCCACAAAGGAATTTCTAAAGGAATGGAACAGATACAAGAGATACAGGGACAGCGATGATTGGAGCCCTGAAGCGCCAGCCATCGTGCAGGTGGATCACGGTGGAATGCCGGTGAGCGTATTGTTCGTGAGAAGAATGCTGAAGGAGTACGCGGCAAGAGCAGGCATAAAGAAAAGAATAACACCACACATCATAAGAAAAAGCGGGGGAACCGAGTTAAGTATGAAGAATCCAAAACTGGGACAGATACAGCTTGGACACAAGAGCATAAGGACAACCCTTACAAATTACACGGGACCAAATGATGAGGATAAGATGCAGATTGATAGAATCCTCACACCGGAAAGGAAGATAACCGTTGAGGAAATCATAGAACAGCTCACAAAACACTTCGTCAAAGGAGAGTTACCGGAGGAGGAATACCTTTATGCATTAAAGTCTTTGAAATATCGGGGTTCACAAAAGGAGGGTAAAAATGACATTGCCTTCGTTTAAAGAGAAGGGAATACCGGGGTTCATTAAAAGTATCGGGGTTCACAAAAGAGAAGTAGCGGGGCGTGGATTTGAACTATGGGTAAAATCTTGCAACAAATCGACGAAATGCGAAGAGAAACGATTACTAAGAATTAACATGCGGGTTTTGGCACAAGGCATATCCGCTAAGGCGGACCTCTTCCCCGGGCTTTGTCCCCATCTTCTTTTATTTTTACCCAAAATTTCCCCAATTCAGGGACTTCTTCTTAGTTGGTTTATATAAATTGGCGTTAGGAAAATTGGTGACCTAAAAAATGAAAATAAAAATAAAACCCATGTTTGGTAATGGGGCACCGGCCATAGTAGAAGTTGGACCAAACGAAACCATTGGTTCACTAAAGGAACAGGTTGGAGAGATATACAACATAACAAACCCAAAGGAGATAGTGCTTGCAAAGGATGGCATATCCATGGCGAACAACAAAACACTGAGTGACTACGGACTGAGAGAAGGAGACACCATAGAGATGACAACACTTTCCGTAAACGGCCGCCCCTCTCTTCCCTCTTATCTTTATAAGAGAATAGAAAAGGAAAGAGAAATAGTAAGAAGGAACAATCTTCCCATACAATACATTGATGGAATACACTGGATTGCATTAGTGAGGGCAAGAAAAGGAAAATGGTCTTACCGAACCTACAAAGTTTCCATCAGACTTCCGTCAGACTACCCGTATTCCCCGCCATTTGTAAGATTTCTTGAGAAGGTGTCTCCGCCACATCCAAACATCTACTCCAATGGACACGTATGCACCAGCACTCTCAGCTCACGGAATTGGAATCCAGATTTCAACCTATGCACCGTATATGACACCCTGCGCCAGGTCCTTGAAAATCCAAACTATCGCAGCCCAGTCCCTTCCTATCTAAGAGAAAATAGGAGGAAAGAATCACTCATGCCTAACAATTTGTGGGGATGGAACTTAGAGGAGTTCGCGAGGGAACTTGAAAGAAACCTGAGGAGGAGATAAACATGATTTCTGAAAGAATAGGTGGATTGACAGCAAAAAGAGGAGTAATCAAGGAAAAGGAATTCCAGCAAAAGGTCAAAACAAAGAAGGTGCTCATAGATGTGAAGGTAATATCGGAGATATTTGAATTCTTCGTAAGCAGGGCTCCAAAGGAAAGCGCGGTCCTCCTCAGGGGAAAAATTGAAGGGAATTACCTGGTCATCAAGGATATCCATAAATGCGAGGAATCCTATGGAAGTGAAACAGAAATTACAATAAAGCCATCCGAATTTTCAAAGGCAGACAAAAACGATGGATTGTATGTGGTGGGAAATGCCCATTCACACCCAGGGCTGACGGTTTTTATGTCAATCGTGGATATAAAAAATCAGGCAAGATTCCAGAAGATTTTCCCTGACTATGTATCAATGGTTATGGACCCACTCCACAAGGAAGGCATATCATTCAAGTTCTACAGGGTGGAAGGTTCAAAGGCAAAAGAGATTGGTTTTGATTATCTGGTGAGAGTGGAAGATGTATAGACATCTTGAGATAAAGGGATGGGATGCAAAGAAGATGAAGAATACAAAGGTTGTGGTGGGCGGCGCTGGGGCAATTGGTTCGCAGGTTTCAATGATGCTTGCAAGGATTGGAATTGGAAGACTCATAGTAATAGACCATGATATTCTTGAGGAACACAACACGGCAAACCAGCTTTACACATCAGAGGACATTGGAATGAGGAAGGTGGATGCACTCCGGGAAATTCTAAAAGACTTTGATGCAGAGTACATTGGAATAAGTGATAAAGTACAAAACGTTGATTGGGAGTCAATAGATGCTGATATTATCCTTGGATGCTTTGATAACATCGGCGCAAGATTTTTTCTTAACATGATAGCGGTCACCCACAGAAAACCATACATTGATGCAGGCATAGAAAGCTTCCGTGGACAGGTGTGGACAGTTATTCCGGGAAAAACCCCGTGTCTTCAATGCTGGTCAGATATGTTCCCAAAGGTTAAACCAAAGGCAGGCTGCAGCAGTGTGGAATCAGCGCCATCCACCTTTTTCACAGCAAGTTATGCAGCAGCACTTCAGGCAATGCAGGTTGTAAAAATTGTATTGGGCAAACCCGTTGAACCATTCATTGGATTTAATCTGAAGAGCGGAATAACAATGCCCATGAAACTCAAAAGAAATGAAAAATGCGAACTCTGCGGAGGGATACGATGATGCAGAGACCATCTTCCATAGTGGTTCAGCCTCCGAGTGAACTTCAGGACATCGCCCTCATACTTTCCATAGTCTTATGTTTTGTTCTCATTACCATCTCAATATACTTTGCCGTGAAGGGAGAGGTAAGCTCCAGCGCCTTCAGTCTCATAGGTGCTGCATTCTTCGTATTCGTCATATTTGCCATAAAGGGAAAATGAAAACCATAAACAGAATTTTCAGGATAACCGCGGTGGAGGATTTCAATCCCTCAGATTTTCTCAGCACACTTTTTAATTCAGGTATCAGCGCCACCCTTCTCATAGAAGTTGATGGAAGAACAAAAATATTCCTCATCCTCTCTGGCACGATTTCATTATTTGATAAAGAAGATGAATTGAAGCTTAGTGCCTTTGAGGACCTGCTCGAGGGATGCAGTTTTGAAGAAGGCGAACCATCTGAAATAAGGGAGGAGGATTTTTCAATAATCCATATCACGGGAGAACCATCCCAATCAAAATCATCCATGGAAAAACTCATAACAAAATTACTGGAGACGGGCATAAGCTCAAGAATATTTGTTAACGTGGAGCCACTTGATTTATTGTCCCCTTCCTTTTACTCCAGTTTTTCAATTGTTTTATCCTCAGATGAAGAAGATATCGCAACCCTTCTCCTCATCTTAAGGACCATCTTTGGAAACTCAATCAACATAACAATCGACAGGGGAAGGAGGGCAAGGCACAACCTCAAAAAATTAATAGAAGGAAAACAAATCCATACAACAATTTTGAATGAAAAGGGGTTATCCACATACTTTTATCTCCCCATGACCTATGGAATTGAACCCATAAAGAAGATGAATTTCCCGATGCCCACATCATCCTTTGAAGGCATGGATATAGGAAGACTGGCTGAATACAAAATAGGAGAAATAGAAAAAATCAGACTTGAGCCATCCAGACTTTTTGAGCACATGGCTATATGGGGAGCAAGTGGTTCGGGAAAGACAACATTCATAAAAAATTTACTCATAGAATTAAGTCATACCGACGTAAAATTCTGCGTGATTGACTGGCACAATGAATACAGAGACGTTGTATGCTCTCTTGATGGAAAAATTGGAGAAGACATTCTTGTATTCAATCCAATGATAATACCATTCTCCCTGAACTCCCTAGAAATTCCAGAGACGGAGAACAGAGAAATCATAGTCTGGGAAAGGATTGAGAATTTCGTTTCCCTCATAAAGCAGATGTTCAAAATAGGAGAAATCCAGGAAGGAAAGTTAAGAAGGGCTCTCATGGATCTTTACTCAACATCCAACAACCCAACGATTGGAAGGTTAATTGCAGAATTAAAGGATAAAAGAATGGGAACCCTTGTTTACAAACTTGAGAAATTCACCACGGGCTTTTATGGAAAAATATTCAACACAAAAAATTCAACAATTTCACTTGAGGAACTTAAGAAGAAAAATGTAATTTTTGAACTTGGAGGATTGCCAGGAGAGGTAAGAACATTCTTTGTTTACGTATTACTGATTTTATGGTGGGACCATCTCAGGCTGGGAAATCCATCACCCAACGTTCTTATCCTTGATGATTTTCAGAGGTACAGCGAGCACATCGTTGTGAGGAAGATGCTCTCAGAGGCAAGAAAATTCAAACAGGGAATCATATGTTCTCATCAGGGGCCGTACCAGTTATCAGAAATGATGAGGGCAGAGGTCGTGAGGAACACAGCAACAAAGGTCATATTCAGGCAGGAGCAGACATGGGATAAGTACATTGTCAGGGATGCGCTGGGAGGTCTTGATAAGGAGCAGTTAATCAATCTTTCGTACCTTGATACGGGGGAAGCCATCGTCAAACTACCATCTGTAAAATTTCCTGTAAGAGTCAATACCTATCCACCACCTCAGGGCCAAAAACTTCAGGACTGGGAAATCAGGGAGGCAATGAAAAATTATTCAGAAGAATTGCCCCAGCCAGAGACACCAGAGAACAAGCCAATGGAAAAGGAATTCCTCAAAGAAATTTATAAGGACCCATATGTGAGTGTCCCAGACATAGCAAAGCATCTGGGTATGAAAACAAAGAGATGTTATGACCTCAAACAAAAACTTGTGAGAACGGGTTATCTCCATGAAGAAAAAATAAGGGTTGGAAGAGGAAGACCAAGAAAAGTTTTGAAACTCACAGAAAAGGGATTGGAAGCCCTGAACCAGAAAGGAAAGAGTCCGGCACATCAGGGAGGACCTGAGCACATTTATCTCGAGAACAGAATTGCATCAATCCTCAGGAAGAACTGGATTGTAAGAATAGAAAGGGGTTGCGATGTAAGGGCTGAAAAAGACAATTACAAGGTTGCCATTGAAATAGAAACAGGGAAATCCAACAGGAAAGAACAGATTCTTTACAACGTTAAGAGAGACTTGCGATGGGCTGATAAGGTGGTGGTTGTATGCCCGAATAAGAACGCAAGATTGAAAATAAATGAGATGCTTGCAGGCTTTGATAGGGTTGTGATCATCACTTACTCAGAAGTTGATGAATTGGAGGATTTCCTCAATGAAACTTGACCTCTTCAAACTGTGGCTCTTCTGGGAAAAATACAGCAGGGATGACAGGCTCTCCACCACGGGTGTGAGGAAGTTAACAGGAATCTGTTTTGGCTGGAGCGAAAGAGATGATGTGAAATTACCATCTTATCCGTTCTGGGAACAATCCCAGTTTATAAGGGAAGTGATAATTGCCATGTTAAGAACACACTGGATGGGAAAGGATGTTATAAAAGAAGTTTTGAACTGGGAGAAAGGTATGGCTAAATTCAATCCCACAGATGATGAAGAAAGGAAAATCATGGGTGAAGTAATAAAAGCCATTTATGAATTCATCAAGGATGTCGATTCCTCAGGCAAAATTTGAAGTTTGCAATTTACTCTCTCTGTTTTTCTTCCCAAATTTTTATTTTTCTTCCCATCAAAACCAATTTTTATTGCAAAAATGATTTTTCTTCCCGCTCCTATGGAAAATGAGTAATAAAATAAATTAAAATAGGAACAGGTGAATGATATATCACTACATCATTTTAGACTGCCTGTTCTTGTGATGGGGAGCGCGTTTTCCAATATAAAAAGTGATATTGAAAAAACAAGAATTAAATGTAAGGTCTAAATTAATCTTGTATTATATTTTTTATTTCATTAAAGATTAATTCTCTTCTCTTTTGTAAAAATTCTTGATATGTGTCAACACTCCACTTACCTTCGGGAATTAGGTGTTTCCTCCTCTCCTCTTGACTTATTTGTTTAATCCAAATGCTAAATGGTTTATCCTTCTTCCAATTATTTTCACCTTCTCCAACAAATCTGATATTCCCAATGTTGTCTATTTCTTCTTTCTTATATTTGCCCTTTAGCTCGTTTATTGAAAATATATGATCCTGTTGGGGCAAATTTCCTTTATAATGGGGTTTAAAGTTTAACTGGGAATATATCATCGATAATACAAGATAACTATTGGTGGAGTGGTACTTCACTTTTTCTAAAAACTCCTTGGATAAATCGAAACTTTTGATGGACTTAATTGCCTTGATTAGCGAAATACTCGGAAAGGAATCTTCTTGGACACTATCAATCGTTTCTTTTGCTTTGTAGAGAACATTATCTGATTGCCCGCTAAAAACACCCGATAGAAGTATTTGATAAAGCCATTTCTTTATTTTATTTTCCTCATCTCTGGATATACCTTTGGGAAATTCTCCTATGCCTCTTATATCTTTTTTATAGATGTAATAAATTATTGGGATTATTGCATTATGACTTGGCAAGAGTTTTTTATTCCTAATACCAATATCATATAACAAATCTTTAGTTATCTGAATCGCTTTGACTATCTTATCCCAATTGTTTTTTATTTGAAGTATCTTACTGTCTTTAAAGTTTTCAATTTTATACCTTACATCTTGTGACTTCTTACTGAATATAACTAAACAAGTCTTCAAAATAAAATCAATATCAAAATCAAAATTATCATTCTCATTTATATCTTCTTTAAGAGACAAAAATTCTTCTCTAGCTCTGTTCCATTTCAATTTTATTTTTGAGAAGAGTAGATCAGAATAGCTCAATTTAGTCCCTCCAGCATTTGTTCTTACAAAAATATCTAAAACCCGATCATAATTTTCTTCACTTTCAGGGTAATAATTAATATTCGGCTGGCTGGTTAAAACCGTGTATAAATCATTGATATTGTCAAATATCGTATCTTCAAACTTATCTAATTCGCTATCATTATCAACTATTTTTCTAACAAAATTTCTTATGCTGGCAGTTCTACCAGACTCTATTTCAAATATTCTCTTAACATTTACCCAAACTTTAATTATGTCTTTGTTTTCTTTCCTTTCCTTTTCTACAAAAAACAAGCCGTTATCTCTTTCGAAGAATTTGAATCCATATAATACTCCTTCATCATCTTCTTCTTTTCCACTTAATGCGTCAAAGTATAACTCCTTTACTTTTTTTCGTTCTATCCAAGTACCTTTTAATGAGATGTAAAGAGAGGTCAATCTCTGTTGTCCATCAAGAACCAAAAAATACTCATCTCTATTTCTTGTTGTTTCTTCTTCGCTTTGTTTTTCATTGGAGTCAACAAACCTAAAAAATTTTATTTTTATTTCATTGTCGCTTTCAATTTTTGATAGCTTCTCTTTGGTTAATCTCCAGAATAAAAAAGTGCTTATCGGATAGCCCCTCATAAGAGAATCGAATAATTTGTATATCTGTTCTCGTTTCCAGACAAATGACCTTTGTATATCTGGAAGAAAATATTTTTTATTTATTTCATCTATCACGTTTTTTATTGTAGTTTTTTGATATTCCGTCATATTAGCACTCTATATTTTTATTTATTTTCGTTTTTAAAGTTTTGCCACTTATTTAACAAATTCTTTAAGGCTACCCTCAATTTCTATTTTCCACAATTATTTATTTCATATTCTATGCATGTGAGCAATCAAACACAGCATAAACCAAGTAATGGTCACTCTTATCCTTGGTCACATCATTCATGACGCCAGCCCTTACAAAGTTATTTTCAGCCGCGCTGTTTATGATTATCCTATCATAAGTGTTGTTACTGGAGGCAACCGTTGTGTCCATATCATTTGTTATGACCCAATCCCAGCTTGTAAATTGTGCTATGTTATTCTCATCGTAGTAACTCCCATCCGCATTCAGGTCACCAAGTATTATGGTGTCATCCTTTGGATCATCAACCAATTTCTCCAGATTCGTTAATTCCTCATAAACGTTGGATGGTTTTGTGTGTATGGTATAAAGAGTGAATGTCCAGTTTCCTGATCTGAATTTTGCCTCAAATGGTGGGCGTTCAAACTCATCCTGTAATTCAGGGGTGTAATCATGGTAACTTATGAGTGTTACCCTGTCATCATAGAATATGGCGTATTGTTCCTTGCTTGAGGTTGTGCCGGCTCTCTGGCTCAGTATGTAATGATATCCTGGCAGTTTTGCAGCAAGTTTTTGAATTGCTGTTCCCGTTTTATCCCTTATCTCCTGAACAACACAAACATCATAATCATCTATCTTATCAGCATAGTAATTCAATAGCGTTTCGTTAGATGCTTTCTTCACACCAAAAATCTGCAGATTCCATTCTGCAACCATGAGATATTCTTTATTCTGATGTTTGTAAATCTTTACAACAATCAAAGAAAATGCCCTTGTGTTGTTGTTATCCACCACAGTTAAATTTGCAGTGTAAGTACCAGCGCTTGAATACGTGTAATTCTCCATCGAAGGAGGAGCACCAAAACCAGAGAACTCTGCGCTTCCATCGTTATCAACATCAAGACTCCATGATTTAATCCATCCATCGCTGTCAGATGCACTAAGAGAAAAGGTAACCGTAAGGGGAGCATAACCTGAAGAAGGAGAAACATGAACGGAACACGAGGGTGGACTATTCTCTGAGACATTAATTTGATTTGGTTTTTCTTTCACACACCCTGATATCGAGATTATTAAAACAAGGATTACGAAGAGCGCCATCTTCTTCATGAATTTCTTATATTTCTCCTCATTATAAAGATTGTGAGATTTCTATTTCACTGCATATTCCGTTTAAAATTATAATATTCAATGGTTTGACAATCGCAATGCTTAAATATTCGAATCGGAATTGATAGAGAAGATTATGCCCCAATTTAAAGGAATATCAAAAAGAATATACACATTCTTCTTTATTCTTTCTCAAGGAGCACAGCTAATATCTAGTCTGATGGTGGGGATGGCATCAGTAGGAGTTTTATCTACACTTATTGGTTGGATAAAGAATGCTATTGGGCTTATAATCACGGGCATTATAGTCTTCATTGTCTCAGCGATCGCACTTTACCTCCTTTATGCTTTACTTAAAAAAATAGAACCAATAGATTCTGCTCCATTGTTTGCTATGGGAAAATCTCCTGTAAAGATTATCCTTAAGGAGATTACTTATCAATACCTTTCAGATGGCCAAACTATGTACCAGAGAAAGCATTTCAAGCTACAGGCACTGCAGGATAATGTAGGATCATTCACAGACAGATATCGGTGGACAGGAACGGGGAAATGCATCGTGAAATCACTTACGCCAGGTTTTAAAATAGTAAATCAACGTAAGGAAGAATTTTGGGATTATTTTGACGTTCTATTTCCCCGTCCTTTGAAAAAAGGTGAAGAAGTGGATTTTGTGATTGAATGGGATCTGTTTGATGAAAGTAAGAAGGCTGTCCCATTTCTTTCAACCGTGATTGATTTTCCAACTGAACGCCTATTAATGCGAGTTATTTTGCCCCCTAACTTAGCGCCAGAGTGGGCATATTGCCGGGAGTATAAAAATTATATCGACAGGATACCCATAAACGAGAAAAAAAT
>JAGGZI010000027.1 GCA_021162085.1 Candidatus Aenigmatarchaeota archaeon | reverse complement strand
TCTTTACTTTTTTTGAGTTTAGTTTTTTCTTTCAACATATTCTTCCTTTTTCCATTCTTCAGATATCTTGAATATTTTTCGACTTCCCTCATACCTTCTTTAATGTTCTTTTCAAAATCGTTGACAAATCTCTCGGTGTTGCTTAGATCCATTTCAATTTTTTCTATGTAATCCTCAAGTTCTTTACCCTTCTTCACAAGTCTTTCGTTTTCTTTCTTCATTCTCTTAAGATTTTTCTTCTTGCGTTCTTCTGAGAATTCCACTGATTTTAGAGTGGTTCCCCCAAGTTCGTATTTTATTTCAATCATGTTGTTTTGGGATAGGATCTCTGCCCATTCCTCTATTATGCTTTCTGGTAGATTAAGAATTTTGCTTGCCTCTTCTGTGCTTATTTCGTTGTTTTTATCCACAAGTTCGAGTAATCTGTCTACATCAGTTTCTATAAGCAATTTCTTTATTTTCTTCATAAACTTCACACATATTTTAAGTTGTTGTTAACACCATACGTATCAAGGTCGTCTTCATCTATCCTGAAGTAGTCACCCATACCCTTTACTTTATAAATATTTAGGGAATTCGTATTAAAATAAATATAATCTACGTTGCTTCTTTCGCTAACTTCGAGTCCGCTTTCTTCAAATTCCTTCTTGTTGACAAGTGATTCTAAACCCTTTCCTGGGTATGAATTAGTTAATTTATTTTCCAATCTATCCAGAAAACTTGGACCATCACCTGATATGTACGAGCTATTTTCCCTTGCCTCATACAGCCCTCCTATATTCCATACTTCTTGGTTATCTCCATCCACAACTGTCATCGTGTTATTGGTTATGTTAAGCTTAGGAACTATTAAATAGGGAACATCTATAGTGGTGGTGTTTGACTTTGCGATAACACCTGCGAATTGATTTACCACAGAGTCATCTGCACTGTCTATTACCAGGATTTTTTCTTCTCTATCATCAACAGAGTATGGGTTATTCGTAACTACGCTTTCTCCAGTTCCCCATTCATTTCCACCAGTACCTTTTGTGATAAGCTCTGTGAAGTTTCCCTCAAATTTTTCTACCTTATTCGTTACCTTCCCATTTGTCCTAAGCAAATATATGGGGTCTTCCATTCCCTCTATGGACACGGGCACGTTCTTAATTTCACTTTTTTCAAAGGAAAATACGTTATCCTTGTCCCTTAGCTCTATTGTGAAATTAAAGGAGAAAAGAACATGGAAACTATCGTACATGGATATGTGTAAGTCGGTTATATTTATGTTGAGTATGAAACCCCTTTTCTTTGCAATGTCTTTACTTCTATTTATCCAGTCATATATAGTTGTGTTGACTATCTCTGCCTTCTCACCGTTCAATGTCTTGTTTGTGAACAGTTCCTTTATGGCATCTTCAGATGAGTCAAGGCCAACTCCTTCCTTAGTCACATGATTTATGCACTCAAGAATACATCTTTTTCCTATTATATCAACACTTCTATCTACATCCTGAGTAATGGAGTCCAAAAAGTAAAAACCGCTTTTAATTCTAACCAGTGAGCCAATCTCTCTTCCATATCCTTTCATGCTTTCGCTGTACGTGAACGTTAGAGCTATGATTGGAGCAAGCATTATGACAACCAATGCAGAATAAAACAGTCCTTTCCTATTCATATCACCACACCTTTAGCGTAAAGATACTCGGTCCCCAAAACCATGGTATTCCTCCACTTGGGACGTATTTCAAGTCAAAGTCCATGGGTATAACATCTATTGGGTTATCCTTATCGCCATCATTATCTCCGGTATCATTTATGAAGTTGAGATTATCTAAAAGCTTTAGCAGGGCATCATCAAGGGCATCCTCATCTGGGTCGAACGGATCGCTACTGTTTTCAATTGTTATGATCTTTGAACCATCTGCAATACCGTCCTGATTTATATCGTAGAAAACTTCCTTGCTACAGCCCTCGGATTTTTTGAATACCTTACCGTAGTCAGTGAATCCCTTCACCGCTACAGTATATATTACTCTGTCGTCGGGACTGCCACCAGTTGTGTTACTTGGTCCTATTCCTGTGTCTATACTTATGTTGTTAATTCCCGGATGAACTTCATTAACGGGTATGTGAATTATGTAAGGGTCTCCAATTTCCTGATAGTTGTCTCCATAGTCCCATAGTTTGAAGAAATAATTCCATGTACTCCCGTTGTAGATTAATCCTCTGTCACTCCAGTATTGAGATGAATAGGAAGTCACCCTTACATCAAGAACTCTCCCCTCTGATGGTATTACGAATGAACCGTTTTTAGGGTCTTCGATATCCCCTCCAAATTTGGGTGTTTCCACATCAAAAGTTATCTCACCATATCCTGGAGATGGTGTCTGAGGAGTATAATTTACTTTTATATACGAGTCTGTAAAGAGTGTGGCATTCCAGAAATTCAGTGAAGTATAGTTTATTGTTTGTGCGCTATAACTTACTTTAACTATATTTTCTCCTATTTCTCTATAAATTTCTTCTAATTCCGTTGCATTTGAACTGGCATAGTAACTCCCGTTGCCACATTCTGCAATATTTCTTAGAGTTGTATTTGCATTTTCACACTCTGATACAGGACCGAATCCTATGGAATTTATCGTGGCATTTAGGTCTTTGTTTGCTCTACATGAACTGTAGTTAGTATTTTGCATGGCGCCATCACAGTCAGTGCCTGTGCAGTCACTGCTTCCGCCACCACAGTCATTATATTGGCTATTTACATTAGTTCCTTCAACATCACAAGAAGTACACCACCACCAGAACCAGCTGCCACAGCCGGCGCAATCAC
>JAGGZI010000024.1 GCA_021162085.1 Candidatus Aenigmatarchaeota archaeon | reverse complement strand
GTGCCAGAGAGTTGCAATAGCAAGAGCTCTTGCCTTAAATCCGGAGTTCTTAGTTCTTGATGAGCCAACATCAGCCTTAGATGTCTCCGTTCAAGCTCAGGTTCTTAATCTTTTAGAAAAACTTCAAAAAGAGCTTAAGCTTACCTATCTCTTTATCTCCCATGATCTGGGCGTTGTGAGATATTTAGCAGATAAGGTCGGAGTTATGTATCTTGGGAAGATGGTAGAAATTGGGACTATTGACCAAGTATTTGACAATCCCAAACACCCATATACAAAAATGTTGCTGGAATCAATTCCAATACCAGATCCAACAGCAGCTCGTTCTATAAAAAAGAGAAAAGAAATCTTGGGTGAAATCCCAAGCCCACTAAACTTACCCAAAGGGTGTAGATTCCATACGCGGTGTCCTTATGCAAAAGATCTCTGCAAGGACGAAGAGCCTGGGATGGTCGAGATAGAGAAAGGACATTTTGTTAGATGTCACTTTGCGGGGGAGGTGTGATAATGATACTAATTGTCGATCCAATAAAAGGGAAATTAGATGGAACTACAAGAAGATATCTCCAAAAGTATTTTCCAGACGACAAATTTTCGATCTTGTCCCTAGATGAGGGGCCGAAAACTATTGAAAGTTTTACTCATAAGACAATAGCTTGTTCCAAACTTTTAGAACAATTGCCCATTCTAAAGGATGCTAGTGCAGTTGTATTGAATTGCTTTGCAGACCCCTGCCTTTTTGAGCTCAGAGAAAACCTTGATATTCCCATATTTGGGGCAGGAGAAACAACTATGCATGTAGCAGCTATGCTAGGCGAGTTTTCAGTTATTGGTCCAGGGGATAACATGATTTCTTGGACAAGAATACAAGCAAGAGAGTATGGATTATTTGACAAACTCCTTTCAGTGCACAAGATTGAATTTTCGGTTGATGATATAATAAAAGCAGATGAGAGGTTATACAAAGCTACAAAAGATGCATGCATAAAAGCGATAAAGGAAGGGGCTGATGTTGTAGTTTTGGGATGTACGGGATTTATGACAATCGCTGAACAGTTAAAAAACGAGATCTGGAAGGAATTCCAGGTGCCGATTTTGGAGCCTTTACTGGTTACATACTCAGTTGCACACTCTTTGTCTATGGTTTTTACACATGGAAAAAGAGGACTATTCGCAGGAGGTGAAAAAGGATGAAAGTGCTGAATGAAACAGAACTTAGAGATATTATAGAAGGGTGCACTGTTTTAGGGACAGGAGGTGGAGGTAGCCCTGAAGAAGGATGGGAGTTTATAAAGAAAGCCTTGAAAAAAGGGAAGGAATTTAAGTTAGTAAAACTCGAAGAAATATCTCCCGAAGGCATCGTGCCAATGCCATATTTTGTGGGTTCAGTTTCTGGAAAAAAAGTAGAGTCTGTATACCCAGACGGAGAAGCTGTACGCTCATATGAAGTACTCGAGGAATATATTGGTAAGAGATTTGAGGGAGTCATTTCAACTGAGTTGGGAGGAGCAAATACTGCAGCAGCCTTAGCAACCGCCGCTATGTTAGAAAGACCAATTGTTGATGGGGATCCTGCCGGAAGATCAGTGCCAGAACTACAGCACACTACCTATTATATCCTTGGAATTCAAATGGCTCCACTTTCTATAGTCACTCCCTTTGGAGATGAAATTATAGTTCCCAAAGTAAAAAATGATGTACAAGCTGAAAAAATAGTAAGAAGCATTGTTGCTGTCACTGAAACCAATGTTGGGGTAACTTCACATCCCGTTATGGGAAAAGTACTTAGGAGTTCTGTTGTCCCAGAGGCAATAACATATGCCCTTAAACTTGGGGGGGCACTGAGAACTGGAAGAGAAAAAGTAGAGGATCCAATAAACTCACTTATCGAAGCAGGAAATGGCTTTTTACTCTTTAAAGGAATTGCAGTAAAGTCTACTTGGAGAGATGAAGGTGGATTCACAATTGGAGAATTTGAGCTTGAGGGAATTGATGAGTTCAAGGGAGAAACATACAAAGTATGGTTAAAGAATGAGAACCTGATTTCATGGAAAAACGGAGAAGTGGATGTAACAATTCCAGATCTGATATCCGTGCTAACTCCCGAGGGATATCCAGTTACAAATCCAAATGTCAAGGAAGGAAAAGAGTACGTAGTCGTAGGATTCCCAGCTCCTGAAATATGGAGAACTGCAAAAGGACTTGAGGTATTTGGACCAAAATATTTAGGATTGGATATAGACTATGTTCCCATCGAAAAGAAATATTCCAGATAAAGGCGGCCACTCTTTTTATTTTTGCTTTAGGAGGTGAAAACTATGAAAATTCTTGTAATAAACCCTGTTGGAACTTCGAGATGGGATGAGTCAGATAAAAAAATATACCAGAGGTTTACTTTTCCAGAAACAGAAATCGATGTAGTTAGCTTGGATGAAGGTCCAATTTCAATCGAAACAAGAAAAGCCGAGGCAGATGTTATTCCGCGAATTGTAGAAGTAGCGCTAAAAAATCATGAAAAGTATGATGCTCTCATAGTGAACTGCTGTGCAGATCCAGGTGTTGATGTTATAAGATCCCTAATAGATAAACCAGTCATAGGACCTTGTGAG
>JAGGZI010000058.1 GCA_021162085.1 Candidatus Aenigmatarchaeota archaeon | reverse complement strand
TCACTGGAGAGAAGAACAGCTGCCGGTTTATGTCTTTTTTCAATAATAACCAGCCCCTCACGTGCTTTCTCCAATATTTTATCTATACCTGACCGCAACTCAGAAACTCCTACCAGTGTTGTATTTTCCTTAACAGTAATCATATCCCACCTCCAGATTAAATATACAATATATCAAATTAAATGTCAATATATTGTACAATTTCATTGCCGCATTATATGATAGTTACCTGTATTATTATTTCCTGCGAATAACGGCTAAGCTTACTGGCTGGCATGGAGTGCAGCGGAATGCTAGTCCAGTGCACCCAATTGTTATGTGATTATTTTATATCTCAGTCTTTGCCTGTGCTAATTGAAATATCGCTGCCTTCAAAACCTGCCAAGATATTTTTGCTGTATGTTCATCTGGGTTAAACCTTGAGCTAACTTGCTGAAAAGGATGAATGTAATTTCGAAATTCCCTCAAAGAATGACTAAATTTTCTAACATCTTCTTTCAGCAAACCTAATTCATACGCTACATTTATAAAATCATTTAATGTCCAATCATAAAACTGTTTTACTTTGTTTTCAGCATTCTTAGGAGCCGCCTTTGCTTGATTAAATTGTTTGGGAAATTTTAGTGCTATCCCCAAAAGAATTCCTTCTAATGTGCTTCCACAAAGAAAAATAGCAGCTAATGGTGCAGTTGAAGAAATACATCTCTTAATTTCTTCAAGTCGAAAATTAAGAACATCAGTAATGACACCATCCAATCCTATTTTTTCAAGAGATATTTCTTCAAGTTCTCTACTAAGAAAATCTTCCTCATCATCGGTAGGTTTTGTAGATAAAGTTTCTTCTAAATCTTTTTCATCAGCCTTGGTGAAAGTAATCTCTTTACCCTTTCTAACAACCTTCCATCCGTCAAATACTAAATATTGGTTGAAGTCGTTTAAAATTTATCTATTTCATCGATTCTCCCAATGTAATTCACTGGTGCAAAAAGATTTCTTATGCATTTATCTAACTCAGGAGTTCCATTAATTCTTGACAATTTCTCATCAGTATACCTCCACCTCGAAGGAAATCCTCTTCTATAAGTATCATTAAATCCCAACTCATTAAAAAATTGGACTAATTGTGGACATGAACGATATTCGGTTTCCTCATTTATCAGGTTTCTAAGTTTTTCTAATGTCTTTTTTTGTAGAAGCATCGCAGTCTTCCCATAAAACACATAACAATAAACTCAGCGGCGACGGAATCGCCGTCCGCTGGAGAGATTCGTTAGACTATTACTTCTTATTTTTCTTGTTTTTTACCATTAGGTCTTGGAATATGGCCATTGATTCCAAATTCATTATAGGCATCAAAAACAGCTTTACAGAACTTTATCATTCTTTCATCTTTTTGAGATAGTGCCTTTTCGTAAATTTTGATAAAGTATCTTTTACCGGCCTCAGTTTGTGAATAATTCTTTTTGAGGAGATTATGTTCCATGCACAGAGTTTGTCCATTGTTAATATCGTTTGTTCCTCCTTTATCTTTAGGCTTTATATGATCAACTACCAATTCAACCCCTTCTGCTTTACCCCTGCCACAAACTACACACCTATAATTGTCTCTTTTTAATATTTCCTCTTTAACTTTCGGAGGGAAATCCCATAGTTCTTTATCGGTAATATTATCAGGGTTATATTTATAAACACCTTTTTTAACTTTTATCAATTTACCTTCCTGGTGTAATTTTCTTATCGCTCTCCACGGGTCTCTCGGAGGAGTATCATGTTCTTTTAACCATTCTGCTGTTACCCAGTCAACAACAGGGCCATGAGCTATACCCTCTTTTGGATGCATTTTAAAATATTCCATTATTAATTCACTTATGGTCTTCTTTTTACTTCCTGACAATTACTAAACTCCTACAAACAATCTTTCTTCTTTAATTCGTGCCTCTTTAATGAGTCTTTCCATTGCAAGTTCGCAATAATTCCTGTCAATCTCAATACCTATTCCTTTTCTTCTAAGTTGATATGCAGCAATAAGGGTGGTTCCACTTCCCATAAATGGGTCAAGAACCGTATCCCCCACAAAAGAAAAAAGTTTAATACACCTTTTTGGAAGTTCTATAGGAAAAGGAGCTGGATGCCCTATTTTTTTCTTACTTTCTCCAGAGAATGTCCACAATCCATTTGTCCATTCCATAAATTCTTCTCTGGTTACATCAGACTTTTTACTTCCACTTGTTTTTTTCCATCGCTTTTTGTATAAAACAACGATTAATTCAACTGGTGCGATCACATATGGTGCTGATGCACTCAACCATGAACCCCAGGCAGTTCTTCTTGAAATATTTCCTTCATTCCATACAATTGTAGAATGATATTTAAAGCCTATCTGTTTGGCAATTGTTGTAAGGTCTGCACCTACACTCTGTTGTCCTCCCTTATTTTTATCAAGCGGAATGTTCAGGCAGAATCTTCCATCTTCCTTTAGCCACTCGTAACATCTTGTTAGCCACCTTCTGCTAAATTCAAGGTACTCTTTGTATGAAAGTTTATCGTTGTGGGAGTTGTATTTGATGTCAACATTGTAAGGAGGAGAAGTAACTATTAGATCAATACTATTGTTTTCAATTTCATCTGTCTTAAGCACATCTTCATTAATTATCTTCAACCATTCATCTTCAAAAAAAATACAATTTTTCATATAAAATACCTCACTAATTTGATTAAAGATATTATACCAGAATGAAGTGTCTTATGG
>JAGGZI010000018.1 GCA_021162085.1 Candidatus Aenigmatarchaeota archaeon | reverse complement strand
GAGTTATTGTAACCTGTGGTTCTATGTAGTAAAGTGTGTACAAACCTAAAACATTTTCCTTTGAAACATCGTTGTAATTGCTGAACTCCCAATGCGAGAATGGTGGTGTTGTATCCGAAGCGCTGACGAATGTACCTAGATATATCACCAGTGCAAATGAAATTAATAAAAAGATTGTTTGATTTTTCAATTCAGGCACCAATTATAATTTATAATTTTTTATATAAATCTTCTCACCAAGAGAATATTAGGGGATGTTATGCATCTTCTTGAATACTTGCTGAAGAATTATGTGAAATCAAAAGAAACCGCAAGATATCTTATAGATAATGAGCTGGTTAAAGTTAACAATTGTATTGCGACGTATCCAGAACTGCCAATAGGAAAGAATGATGTGATAGAGATAATGGACACAAGATTTCTTGACGTCCCTGGCTCTTTTTGGAAGTTGAAAGAAATTCAAGAATCATCAAAGATAATAAAAAAGGGTGATTTTGTACTTGATATAGGAAGTCCTGATGGCGGATTTCCGTTGTTTGCCAAAGAGTGTGGAGCAGAAGTCACCGCTCTGGCTATGGACGATAGCTTAGGTTATCTGAGCGAAAAGGGAATAAGAATTGAGAAATTCAACATAATGAAAATCAATCCAAGAGAGATTTTCAAAAACAAATTTGACTTGATAATTAACGAGATTAGACTTGACATCATGAAATCGATTCAGATTTTTGAGAAGTTCATTCCACTTATTGAATCCAGAGGAAAAGTCCTCATGTTTTTATCAAGGAGAGAAAGAAATGACGATGAAGTGAAGGAGATTATTGAAAATGTCCTGGGGAGAGAGAGATTTAGAGTTGTTGATTTTTTTAAAGAAAGAAGAGGCACATATGCCTACCTAAAAAGAATTTAGATCAATCCAGCGCTCTTTAAGAAGGTTTCCAATTGTCCTTTCAAGCCCGCATCAACAACCATGTTATCGTTGACATACTGGTCCGCGTCAAGAGAGAAATTAAAACTTCTCTTCTGATTGCCCAAAATCAACCCCAACAATCCATTGTTCAATGTCTCCACTATTCTTATATATACCGTGTTTGGTCCAGCCTTTGCTATTGGTATACCATAAACACCTATCGTGTTTGCCCTCCTTGCCACACTTATCTCCACTATTTTTACTTGACCTTTCACGGGTGGTGCTGGAGGAGAGTATTTATAGTAATGATAATCTGATGACGATCTGCTTCCAATTAAACTCCAATTGTGTTCTGTCATTATTTTCTGTATTTCTCCGGCTATAATATCATCCTTTGCTCCAGCCTTCCATGTCTTGGACGCCGACTCTTCTATACTCTTTGCGGCTTCTTTCACCTTATCCATTATTCCCATTTCATCACCTCAAATTACACCCATCTCCTTCAGACAGTCGGTGCAATAAACCTTACCATTGTAAGTGCGTGCGTGGTTTATGCAAACCTTTCTACCGCATCTTGAGCAAGTCCAATACTTTCCTTCAACAAGTGGTGCGCCGCATATAGCACATGTTAAGGCAGGTGGTGGCATTTTGCCTGCTTTAGTCTCTGGCGAAGATGGAACAGTCTTTGATTGTGATTGCTGAAATTGTGCTGGAGAACTTGGTGCGGCTCCTGGCACAGCTCCCTTAGCACCAATGGAGGCCACTTTTTCACCAGCCTTTGAGACAAGCTCTCTGAATTTTCCAGATATGCTCATTAACCAATCCATCGTCTTACTATCGGGTGTATCATCCTTTATCTCATTTAAGAATGTTGTAATTATTATTGTCTGGACATAAGGTTGTAAAATTCCTATATATATCACGGCAACTATTGCAAGTATGATTGCCCATACGACAAACGTTCCAAGTCCCGCAAAGAATGAGTGAGCGATTATTCCTGAACTGAACGTTATCTGAAATACTATGTAAGTGAAAAGGTAAAGTCCTATAACCAACACACCACTAACTACAAGAAGCTCCTTCCAATTCTTGGCATATAACACTATACCGTCTCTTGCAGACTTCCATGTGTTTTTATCTTCCTTTAGAAATATGTAAGACAGTATAGCTTCATCGATGTATGAGACCACAGTACTTATTACTGCAACTATTATCTTAATCAAAGTTCTTAACTGTTGTATGGGTATGGCGGACTCCACGCGAGTGGCCAGTTTGTGAAATTCCCTGAGTATTGAATCTATTACCAGGTCAACGGCAAATAAACCAGAGGAAGACAGAAAGTGCTTCTTAACCTTTTCAAGACCAAACTTAACTTGACCTTTCGGAACTGCACCCGTCTTGAATATTTCAGCAATAACGGATATGTGTGCAGCCTTGAACATGTACATTACATACCTTACGAACAACTGATACAACTTTATGAATATACCAAAAGATATGAGGAAGACGATTATTGACACGAGAAGAGATATTGAATTTAAGAACTTAAATATCAACCAAAACCAAAATGCAAAATAAATTATCACGAATGCTGCAAAGGCAAAACCAAGAACAATCCTTAAAAGAATGAATGGCCATGTCTTAAAGAATATCTTCGTCCCGAGCTTGAAATCCTTTACAAATTCCATGAAAATTTTTAAGTAGCCTTTTATATAAAAAGTTTTTGATGGCAATATTAGCATGAACTTTATTATCAAATATTT
>JAGGZI010000005.1 GCA_021162085.1 Candidatus Aenigmatarchaeota archaeon | reverse complement strand
ATAGAGCCAACCACAACAGTCAGCACAAATTTGACCCTAAGAGGATTGAACAACTTCTCATCTGGCTCAAGTTATTTCAACATAGGAAATTTAACATATTCTAACGTTTCAACAATTGGGACCGGAATACCAATGACATCATCGTACCCCGAACCACCATTCGATAACTGGCTAAACATTCCGGAACCATCAGGCACAGAGATAAACCACTCCGTTTATTTCTGGGTTTCAATTCCCCAGGGACAAAAACCAGGAACTTATACAACAACAATTTACATAAAGGTTTACAAGAATTAACTCTTAGTCCTCAACTCTTGGTGCCAGAACGAATGACATTGAAACCTTGTCTGGTTTTGCAAACGTGAGCTTCAATGGAAAGTCCTTTCCAAGTTTTAAGGTCGTCACATCTGAAATCTTTCCTGCCTTTATCATTTTCTTTAAGTATTCAAGTGCGTATCTGCTTCTGGCTTCCTTTCCTGATATTTCTATGAGACCGCTATTCTTGTCAATGACAGATTCCATGCTACTTAAGTCTCCCTCAGTTTTCATTATAAAAACCTTTCCATCGGTTTCAAAAACGATTGAATCACTTATGATGTCTGCATCGTTTATACCCTCTTCTATGACAGATGTCTTTAACTTCATTTCAGCAGGGAAGTCAAGTTGACTAACTTCTGGTATCTCTCCTGAAGATATGTCCAGTAACGGCATAGAAAACTTTCTGCTACCTTCCCCTTTCATCTCTATCCTTAGTTTGTTATCCTCAAGCTCAAGTGTTATCTTGTCAGTTGATTTTGCCCTTTTGAGGATCTGCAAGAAATTTTCTATGTTAACTCCTATAGAGGTTTCCTTGTCACAGGAGTATTCGTCGAAAGCGGACTTTTTCAATTCGAAATCTACAACAGCTACCATTGCCCTGTCTGTGGCTACCAGAGAAATACTACCCTTTGTTATCTTAAAAACACCTTCGCTTATTATCTGAGAAATCGTGTCTATAGAATCCCTTAAAAGCGAGACATCTGATATAGTTGCCTTAAACATTCTTCACACCTCCATGATGTCATAAATATCTGTTTCATCGTTTATATAGGTTTGCATTTTTAAAAATTTTATATATATCAAGAATAGAAAATAAATAATATGAAAATCTCAAAAAATTTCTTGGTCTTAATAATCTCAATATCTTTTTTATTTTTTGGAAATTTGGTTGCAGCTTCAGAAATAGAAATTTCAAGTTGCTCTCTTTTGGATTCTCCAGGAACTACTTATAAGTTAACTCAAGACATCATAAATGCTGATATTAATAGTTGTATAAACATTACAGCTAGCAACATAGTGTTAGACTGTCAAGGACATAAGGTAGATGGGGCAAGGGTTCCAGGTAAAGGTTTTTATAAAAGCGGCATTATTCTATGGTATGCGGACAACGTGACTATAAAGAATTGTAAAATAACCGATTGGTACAAAGGTATAATAAGTACGACTTCCAGAAATTTTCATTTATTGAATTCTTATGTGACTAATAATTATAACGGAATATGGCTCGGGAGTTCAAGTAAGATAGAAAATTCTCATATAGACCATAACTTTTGGGGAGGATTAAGTGTATTTGGTAACAACAATGTTATTACAGGCTCTTATTTCTTAGAGAATAGTCCTCAGGCAATTGAACTTATGAGTGGGGTGTCTAGGAATTTAATATATAACAACTATTTTAATAGCTCAGGTTCTGTAAAATTTTGGGGAACCATTGAGGTTAATTATTGGAATACTACATTGGCACCAGGTACAAATATAATCGGAGGACCTTACATAGGAGGTAATTTCTGGGCTAAGAAAAATTATTTTCAAATTTGTGAAGATTCCAATTCTGATGGAATTTGTGATTCTGTTAAGGAGTTAAAAAAAGGTAACATAGACTATCTGCCATTATATTCTCCAAAGCATTCTATAAAAAATTATAATGTTAGATACGTTTTTGTAACAAGCCAAAGTTTTACTGGAAATATAGGCGGGATTGAAGAGGCCAATCAAAAGTGTCAACAAGTTGCTGAAGCGGCAGGTCTTCCGGGAACTTATAGGGCTTGGTTATCTTATTCTGAAACTAATTTTACACGACCAAATATATACAGTAGATGGGAAATTAAAAAGGAGGTTATATTCAACGCAAAAGATAATGTAGATTGTTCAAGTTGTGGTGACGATTGTTACTTCGTTAGAGTGGATGGTGCCATAGTTGCAAAAGGTTGTAATGGTTTATTAACAAATAGTTTACTCAATCCAATATCCAAAGACGAGTTCGGTAACAAAAAAAATACAAAAGTCTGGACAGGTACAGACAACAATGGGGTAAATTATGTTGGTTTTGGAAATTATGATGAATTATTAACTAACACATTTTTACGTAGAAGGAATAACTGTGGTGGGTGGAGGAGAGAAAGAGATGGAAGTTACTTTAAGGGACCCGTTGGGTATTCTGGTGCCACAGGAACATGGTCTTATGGTAGTGCCTCATATTGTGATAAAAGTTATCCAATTTATTGTTTTCAAGTAAGTTCTTCACCAGGAACTATGTTGAATTTTAAACCAACAGTAGAATCGGTTACTTACAAAGGATTTAATTCTGTTGGGGAGGAGATAATCTTTAAATGTAAAGCGAATGATCCAAATGGAAATTTGAAAGAAGTTCGACTATGGGTAGGAAAATGTAATAATCCATCTAGTGGATGTAAATTTGCAAATGATTACAGGCCATGGAGTTTAGAAAATGTTCCTATGAGTTACAATCCTTCAACAGGCTATTATGAATATAGGTGGGCAATTCCATATCCAGCAGAGAGCATAGTTGGTGCAACTTGTCGTGCTTACGATACCAAAGGAGCGGCATCCAATTGGGGAGACTCTTATCCATTATTTACGGTATATAACGATAAAGAACCACCTCAAAGTGAGATAGTTTTTAATGGAGAATACACCACGGAGAGTTATTTGGGTGGTGCATATATTTTATATTACATTAACCCAACAGTAACGATAAAATTAAAATCTACAGATTATCCCTCTGGAACAGCTTCTGGTATTGATAGAATCTATTACAGAATATGGAAATACGAAAATGATAGGTGGAATATGCTTTTCAATTGGAAGCCATATGATGGCTCTGACATAGTTTTATGTGATAAAGGGAGGAATAAAGGATACAATTGGTATGGAAAATATGAGGTGGAATACTATAGTATTGACAATGCAGGGAATAAGGAACCTCCGAAATGGATGGACATATATGTAAATGAGGCGGGTGTTTGTCCAACAACAACTATTCCAACCACAACAACCACAACAACCATAAAAATTCATGCTCATGGAGAAGGTGAAATGATTGGTCATGGAGAAAGTCCCGAAAATATTTTGTGTGAAAGTGGATTAATTCCTAAAAAAGATCTCTGTGGCTGGTATTATGGAGACCTTTACATATGTTGTGAACCAAGTGAATGCGTGGGGAGTGGATGTGGTGGTAAAATACAACCCGAAAATATTCCTGGACATATAGGATATTGTTTACCATCAGGTTCAATTATGGATAAGAGCGGTACTAACTACATATGCGATAATGGCGTGTGGAAAGTTTATACAGGTGAGATACCTACAACCACTACAACCGTCACTACAACCACAATTCCATCATCTTGTCACACGGGTTCCCCAGGTAATTGGGATTACTGTTCACCAACTTGCAAATGTTCAGTAGGAGAAGGTGACTGTGATACAAACGATGATTGTATGACAGGATTAGTTTGTAAAAACGATGTGGGGGCAAAGTATGGGTGGTCTAGTACTTTAGATGTATGTGAATATCCTACCACAACCACCACGACTATAACCACCACAACCACAGTACCATCAACTACCACCACAACTTCAACCACCACGACGACAGTTCCACCCACCACAACCACAACAACCACACCATATCAACATCGTGTAGAAACTTTGGATCCAGTTTCTATTGATTCTACTTCAGCCACCTTGAAGGGAAAGGTACTAAGTCTATGGGGATATTCCAGTGGTCAAGCCTATATAGGCATCAGAAAAAAGGGAGAATATGTTTGGACCAATTATTTTGCTGACGGAGCTTATGGAGTAGGAGATACATTTATCGTGACTGTTACAGGACTGGAACCCTCAACAACTTATGAATATAGGGCAAGTATTCAAGCACCATATGGAAATCCAGTAAAATTGGATAACGGAAATGTGAAGGAATTTACAACTACCATCCCATCATCTTGCCACAAAGGCTCACCAGGTGATTGGGATTACTGTTCTCCAGATTGCAAATGTTCAGCAGGAGAAGGTGACTGTGACGACAATGATTGTGAACCAGGTTTAATCTGCAAACAGGATGTTGGAGCAAAGTATGGTTGGAATCAATACGTTGATGTCTGTGAATATCCATCCACAACAACCACTACATCATCAACAACTACAACAACAATGAATTGTCTTCCTCGTGGTGAAACTTCCAATACAGATTATTCAAATTGTTGCAGTGGTCTTGAACTGAAGGAAGATTTATGGTCAAATGAAAAAAATAAACTTTACACATGTTGTTATCCTTCAGAATGTTCACAAGATGGAATTTGTGTGTCTTCAGGAAAAGAATATGCTTATTGGAACAAAAAATGTGATAATGGTAAATGGGTTGATATAACTACAACCACAACAACAATCCCATCATCCTGTCATGAAGGTTCATTGGGTGGATGGGGTTACTGTTCACCAACCTGTAAATGTTCAGCAGGAGAAGGAGATTGTGATACAAACGATGACTGTGAACAGGGTTTAATCTGTAAGCAGGATGTTGGAGCAAAGTATGGCTGGAACAAATACGTTGATGTCTGTGAATATCCATCTACATCAACCACTACAACTTCCACTTCAACAACCACAACATATCAGCATGCTGCTGAGACTTTAGATCCAGTTTCCATTGGGTCCACCTCGGCAACCTTAGGAGGAAAAGTCATAAGATTATGGGGTTACTCCAGTGGCAAGGCATATATAGGACTTAGAAAAAAAGGAGAATATGGATGGGTTGATTATTTTGCTGACGGAGCTTATGGAGTAGGAGATACATTTACAGTAACTATCAAAGGACTTAAACCAGTAACAACATATGAGTATAGAGCCAGTATTGAAGCCCCATACAGTCATCCAGTAATACTAGACAACGGAGATATGAAGGAATTTACAACCAAGAGTTCTTAATCTTCTTTCAATTTTTCATACAACTCTAAATTAAAATTTGAGAAATCCTGAATCGCTTCGGCATTCATACTCAATCCGTTGTCTTTGTTCACTCTTCCAATGACCCTTACTCGATTCCCTATGCTAAAATTCTTAGTTTTTTCATCCTCAGTGAATACATTAATACTACCGGTTCCATCATCAATCGTCAACTTGCCATCTCCTTTATCAATTATGGTTCCTATTATGGAAATCCTTACGTCATCAGGTCCTATGTCTGAGACTTTTCTCTCTGTTGATGGGAATCTCTTGAAGCCAAAGCTCTCTTGCATAATTACATTTTGTCTGGCAAGAAATAAAAAGTTATCTAGGGTGCCGCAGGTATCTACTGTGCATGGTGGATTTATCATGAAATCTATGAACACTATGCTATCGCAAGATATAGCAGCAATGTTAACAGGGGAATATAGAATAAGACCATTTATTTCTCCCCTATAACTTCG
Source organism: Candidatus Aenigmatarchaeota archaeon (assembly GCA_021162085.1). Taxonomy (GTDB): domain Archaea; phylum Aenigmatarchaeota; class Aenigmatarchaeia; order PWEA01; family JAGHBM01; genus JAGGZI01. Next base: position 337 of record JAGGZI010000005.1, on the reverse strand, counting down.
TTGAGCTCCTTTAAGAGGTCATTTATATTTATTCCACGTGATTTGGTAAGGTCTTCGAGAGTTTCAAACATGGCAAATGGACACCCAATACAATATATGTTGTGGTTTCTAAAAATGTCTACAGTTTCTGGAAAGTTCCTTACAACGTCTCCAATTATCATCCTCTTTGTTATGATTTTTTTACTTGGCAGAACATCACCCTCTATTTTCTCCAGGATTTCTTTTTCTTTTTTGTGTTTTTCTTCTAAATCTTTTGGAATTGGCAGGTTATTTTTTGACATGTAGTTATAAATAGCTTCATCAAGGGCATCTATTCCCAGTAAAGAACAATGAATCT
>JAGGZI010000035.1 GCA_021162085.1 Candidatus Aenigmatarchaeota archaeon | reverse complement strand
TTCTAACAGCAGTTTCTATCAGAGAGAAGGAGAAGGAGAAAGAGAAAGAGATATAGAAAGAGAATATATAAATAAAAAAAATATATGTGAAGTTCCTTCTAAAAAAAGAAACTTCACAGAGGAGGCAAAAGAAGTTTTTAGATATTGGCAACAGGTCTTTAATCATCCACAAGCGAAACTTACGAAAGATAGACAGAGAAAAATAGAAGCTCGCTTAAAAGAGGGATATACTGTGGAGCAATGTAAGAAAGCGATAAACGGCTGTAGAGCAAGTCCTTACCATATGGGAGATAACGAGAGAGGTAAAGTATACGACTCTATCAGTCTCATTTTTAGAAATGCTGATAAGATGGAAGACTTTTGGAAGTACTTAGAACAAAAAGGGAAATCTCAGCCATCCAAAACCCCGGTTCCAGCTTATTACAGGAGGATAGACGATGAGTGATGCAAGGGCTATTGTGATTGGTTGCATGCTGAACGGAGGTCTGGAGGTTGCCAGAAAAATTACAGTTCAGCTTGAGAGAGAGGATTTCGGGACGGACTTTTATGGGGAAAGATTCGCCAAATGCTTTGATGTTCTTTGCGGGTTTGTAAAGGAGAATAAAGAATTTGACATTGTTATGGTAGCCGATGAGCTAAAAAAAAGAGGTATAGAAAGACCTCTCAAATTCCTGGATGCATGCCAGGAAATGGCCTATAACCCACTTATGTACCCATACTATGTGCGTAAGGTAAGAGAGAGGAGACTGAAGCTTGATGCGCAGGATATTTTAAAACGGATGGAAGTAATGGAGCTTGAGGATGTTCTTGATGAAGTTGAGAAACTTGCACATGGCTTCATTCCTGAAAAGCAAACAAGGAAAATCGATGAAAGTCTTGATGTAGTTCTTCAAAGACTCGAGAGGCATAGTGGTCCGGATTTTAATTTTTCACTCTCAAAATTAAATGAGCAAACAGGAGGCCTTTTGAGAGGAGAGCTGATGGTAATTGGTGGATGGACGAGTCAGGGAAAATCTTCTCTCTGTATTAATCTTGCTCTTGATGTCGCTATGCGGCATAGGGTGCTTTTCTGCTCTTCTGAAATGACTGAACAGGAGATAGCAAGGAGGATATATGCGAGGATATGCGAGATACCGGTCAACAGGATAAGAAAAGGGGCTCTTTCGGATGAGGAGATACAGAAAATGAAGGATGTCAGAGAGATTGTGCGAAGTTGTGAGTTTTATATTGCTCTTGTACATTCCACAAAACAAGTTGCCCAGGCTGTAGTTGAGGTAAAGCCTGATATTGTATTCGTGGACCATCTCCACCATCTGGAAGGATATGGGAGAAGTGAGTATGAGATTGTGAGCGAAAATATAAAGAATATTCAAAAAATTGCGGTAAGAGAAAACATCGGGATGATTGTTGCAGCTCAGCTGCACAGAAAGGAGGGAAGAGAGATAAGACCTCCCCAGATAAATGACCTTAGAGCTTCAGGACAGATAGAGGAGAATGCACAGATACTTTTGCTTTTGTACTGGAAGTGGCACTTTGACAATGAAAGTGGGGATAAAAATGTAATGGAATGTTTTCTTGCCAAAAATAGAGATGGGAAAATTGGCAGCTTTGAACTGTATTGGGATCCTGAGATCTGCAAGTTTAGTGATTTGGAGAGGGAGCAAATATGGGCAAAATAACAGGTATAACATATAAGGAAAAGCTACAGCTTAGAAGATGTCTCTGGGGAATGGTAAACTGGTTGAGGAGCAGAGGAGCAATTACCGAGCGAGAATGGCGGGAGGACATAAGACTTTTTGATGTCCTTAAGTGGTCAGATGAGGAAGTAGATGAATTTTTAAGGAGGATCAAGATTGAGAAAAGAGGTAATTAAGGGTCTTACAGAAAAGGAATATGAGAAGCTAAAGAGGGAAAAGCCTTATCTTTTGAAAAAGTGGGGTCTACTGAAGGAAGATAGAAGGGCTGGTTGCTGTCCTGAATGCGGAGCACCACTTAGCTTTGAGGGTGGATGTTGCATCTGTCATTCTTGTGGATACTCAGAATGCGGATGAGAGGAGTAAAAGAGGAAGAGACTTATGGTAAAGGAGAAAAATGAGCCAAGAAAATTTTAGGGCAAACGATTTAAACCTTAAAACAGTTACATCTTTCAATGCAGGCAGGGCTATACTGATATGGAGATTTGAGGATGCTCCAGAGCACTTCCAGTTATTATCTCAAAATGGTGGAGACGAGGATTATATTGCTTTCGCTCCTGATGGAGTGGAGATCCCAGCTTTCTTAGAGGAAGGCAGTAGTTTTGGATGTTTTAAAGTCGAGAAGCATCAAGTAAAGAATGGCACTATATTAATTGGGTACCATTCTTAGTTAAGTTTAAGAAAGAAGTAAAATGAGAAAGAGAAAGGACAAGACTATATTTGAAATAATCAATGAACATATAGCAAGAGAGGTAATAAAGCAGGGATTGGTAGCTGAGTATGTTGAATTTTGGTCAAAAGATAAGGTAGGATGGAAAAAACTAGGGAAACCGCACCTTAAGAAAGCGTTTAAAGAGGCAAAAAATGAAGATTAAACTTATTATCCCTCGTCTCCCGAAATCAGGTAATAAAATCCAGAACTGGCATTATCATAAAAGGCATGAGTATAACTTGGACTGGTATAGTGAGATAATGGTATGCTGGAGATACTACCAGGATGACCACAAGATACCTC
>JAGGZI010000048.1 GCA_021162085.1 Candidatus Aenigmatarchaeota archaeon | reverse complement strand
TTAGAGCTATAATTTGACAATTTAATGAGGTGGGATAAAATAAGTTTGCCGGGGATAAGGGTGTAACCCTGCATTTTCTTTCCTCGCTATTGCCGGTGAGGGTAGCCTACCTGCGGGGGTAAGCTTCGCAGGGTTCAAAATTCCCCCGTATCCCCGGCACTTTTTACTTTTCTTCTAAAAGAATAATTTCTATCTGGTTCTGCAGTTCCCGAATTCTGTCAATAATTGGGAATACCTTGTTCCACACATCATCTTTCCCTTCTTTGAATAGCTTGTTCTGAAGGGTATTCTCAAAAAGAATTCTTGCCTCTCTAAATTCATCTATCTCTTTCATTTTAATTCTCCTTTTAAGCGATCAATCTCTTCTTTTGATATCCGTACAGTCTTTTCTATCTTCACAGCTCGAATCTTACCTTTCTTGATCCATCGCTTTACGGTGGGGAGAGAGATCTTTAGTATCCTGGCAAACTCCTCCATTGTGTAGAACTCATCTGGGGGATCGGATAAAACATTCTTCTCAATCCATTCTCTCACTTTTTGATTAATAGGATATATTCCGCTTCTGTTGATGTACCCTCCGGCTTCCTCTACTGCTTCTACGAGAAGTTCTGAAGGAGCATCAAAGGTAGCAATAGTCTCTGAGCTATATTTTTTGTGCTCCATAGCAATTAAAGTGGGGGTGCAGTTCCAAACATTAATGTGGAAAGTGATAATCCCTTCTCTTTTCTCTGCTTCTTTTTCTACTTTTTCCCAGTCCTCTTGGCTTTTAATCTCTTTAGATCCAAAAAGCTCATCTTGATCCACATTCCATCTTATCTTAGTTTTATCTATTTTCATTTTATCTCTCCCTACTTAAGCCTCTTGCTATTTCAAGAGAGGTCTGGAGAATTCCTATCTCATCAACGGGAGGTTGATATGTTCTCCCACTGATGAGATCCTCAAAGTACTCTCCGCTCCCTTCAATATGGCGAAAAGAGCGGTATACTCCTACAAGGTAAGTATCCAGATAATACAGTCTATAATATCCCTCGTTTTTCCACTCCTCTTTCATTTCGATCTCAGTCTTTTCCAGTTTCTCTTTTGGAATTGAGAAGCCTGGGATAGCAGTATTCAGTCTACCTACGAGGGATGAGCAGTCTATCTTCTGTCGGCAAATCTCAACCTCAAGGGGTAAATCCTTACCAATCACCCAGTCTAACACCTTCCAGAGAGGCAATCTATTACTCAGCTCCCACAAACATCCAGATCCGTTACAGCCGTGAAATACCCACTCTCCCAACTCCCTCAGCTCCCTATGCTTATCCATCCATCCTTCAGCCTGAGAGCTGAAGATGAAAGGATGAGCATATACCTTTACCTCTTGACTCAAACTTATCTCTTCCTCTCTATATTGGAGAGGATAGAGAACTCTTCTCCCTCTTATTCTTGCTTCAGTCATCTTCATCACCTCCTTCATCTACCAGCTCTATCTCAGTGATCTTCTGCTCTCTCAGCTTGTCAACAATAATCTCAGGTCGAGTCTCCACACCCCACTTACTGCAGTAATTGTACCGAGGACAACTATCGTACGGATCATCAACCGCATCATACCAACCCCATTCATCGAATGCTCTTTCCCATTGATAGTCCTGTTCCTTGTCCAGAGACATATACTGATACAGCTCACTCCATATCTGTCCCCACTGCTCATCCTTGTTGTAACCTCTACCATGCAGAATAGCATGATAGAGGACATCTCCATCCTGAGACTTTACTATAATCGCATTATTTCTTCTTACTATTATCACTTTCATTTTTCCCTCCTTTTTTTACTATTTCTTTCCATTCCTTTGGTGTTAGTTCAATTACAATTGGATCACCATTGGGCCTAATTGCATCTTTTCTCTCTGCAATTAGGTATAACCCCCATCTCCAAGTTTTCCCCCATACTCCAGGAATAATCCCCTCGGGGACTGATACTTCCTGGAGTTCATCTTTTGGAATTTCTATTATTTCCCCTGTAGCAACGGGATACCCCGTTGCTAAGTCTAAAACCTTTTTTCTTGCTTGCAGATAGTTGGTTACTGGATTCATCTTTTTACCTCCTTTTACAAAATCCGCTTCCCCCGGATTTTGTGTTTTCATATAGATGCGTAGCTCTATCTCTTGCTCCTTCCCCCTCTACTGTTTCCCATCTTTGGGAGAAAGAGCTTTCTGTTTCCTCTGCCACAAGAGCTCCTCTCTTATCTTGCCATTTATAAATCTTTACCATTTTTCTCTCCTTTCTTCTCTTTTTTCTAAGGGAAAAGTTGGATTCTTTTCCCTCTATAATTTTTTCCGAATAATTTCCCTCCTACCTCCTCACAATCTGTGAAGAGATAGGATTCAGCTACCTCTCCCCTTTTTTTGAGTTTTTCAACCCGAGGATCCTCAGGATTGAAAAACTCATATTCCAGATGATTCACTTTTCTGATTCTTAAAAGATCCATTTTTACCTCCTTTTATTCCTTATTGTACTTTGTAAAAAATTTTCTTCCGAATTCCTTCTCCTCAGTTCTGTCCTCAAATTTCCTCGCTGGACAATAATATACACCGTCCTTCTTATATTCTCTTTCCAATCTCATCTTAGGACTATCAGTGCCAATTAGAAGCCAAGGCTCAAGACCCAGTTCCACTAACCTGTCAGCTATCTCAAAAGCCTCTACAGATTCTCCAAACCACACCCACTCCTTAATTCCATTTACATTCCATTTGAATCCAAGTTTCTTCAGTTCTTCTTTCACCGGATAGGTCTTTCCCCAGGCTTGGATTGCTATTTTCATTTTATCCTCCTTTCATATTTTTCTACTATATATTATAATCAAATATCAAAAAGTGTCAAGTGGTATTAAGAGAAATCAATATATTTTTGGTAAAATAATTACTTTACATTTTCTCCGAAATGTTGATTATATGTAGGTTTTGGCTATCACAAAATGGAAGGCTAAAAGATAGATATAGATACAATCAACGGGAATTTGGCAGGAATTTAGCTGACAGTTACAGGGGTATAAACACCATCTCCTTTTCTTTTTAACACGAACTTCTTATCTGCAAGCTTGATCTTGTATCTCCACGTAATACCCTTCCTTGGATGAATGCCAAAGAAAAGCTGGGATGGCTCAGATGCCTCATACTGCTTTCTAAGGCTATACTCACTTCCCCCGGGGAATGCTCCATTTATGATTGCCTCAGAGTAAGCGACATCGAAGGAGCAATTGCGATGGTGATGTCCCAAAACCACATAGTCTATTCTTTGCCCTACTAAGCTCATCCATCTTCTTGCCGCAGTATCAAGTCCATAAAAGGGAAGTTTCAGGTAGGATTTGACCTGATCCCCGTGAACAAGTAAAAATAAGTGCTTTTGCACCTCCACAAGACAGAGCGGTGATTCTGATACAATGATCTCAATGTTATGTTGATCCCTTAGCATAATTTGCACGGTTCTTGCCAATATATAATCAGCATTGCTCCTTAAGCTGTGCTCTCCTTTTTTCCCTAATTTTCCATGATTGCCATAAATAAAGATTGCTCTTACTCGGGGAAAAATTTGAGCAAGCGCCAAAATAGCCTCCGCTATTTTTTGCGCCCCCAAGAATATCTGATCAACGAGAATCTGGTCAATATAGAACGGATTACCGGGGAATATGCTCTCTCCTTCAACATAATCTCCTAAACCAAAAATATTCAGGCGGGTGATGTTGTATGCCTGAGAATGGATGTCGTATATTCTTTTAACACCCACGACAAGCTTCTTTAGCCTTTTCTCGAAAATCTGGAAGTTATACTCAGCAAATCCAGATGTATCTATCTTGTTCTGGCACTGTCCTATCTGTGTATCTGAAAATAAAAGGCCTGCCTCCTCATCATCAAATTTGCTTTTTTTGTGGAATTTTGGGGGCTCGACTGGTGGGAGCTTTGCTATGGAAGTTTTTATCACATTCAATATTACTTCTGTTTTCGCTCTTTCTCTCTCGAGCTGTCTTTGTAGCTCCTGATTGGCCTTTAGAAGTTCGTGAGCACAAACATTTTTCCGGGGAGAATAGTATTTGTGATATTTAAAAGCACTCTTGACGCTTTCCTTTGTCCTTATTCTTTTGCCCTGCCAGAATTTTTGATTGCATTCCCCGGCTATCTCTTCCCAGGAATACCCTTCTTTCCTCAGTGAAGTAACAAAATTCAGCTCATCATCGCTATATCTATGATTTATGGCATTCCTCCTCACAGTATTTCACCACAATGTTTCTTATTGATTTTTGCTCCAGATAAACCAATTTTACTGGTCTTCTAAGAGCAAATGCCATACAGAAATCTCCCCAGGTTCCTTGACTTCTTCCATCCCAGAACATATGTATCTCCTCTGCCCATTCTATGCTGTCCCTGTTTTGCTCCATTAAATGCAGTTCATCAAAATCACCATCATCCAGAACCGGAAGTCTAACCTCATGTCCTTTCCTTTTAAGCATCTCTGCATATGCAAACATTTTCTCGTAGTATTGTGATGAGCCAATAATCGCTATCTTCATTTTTTATCCCTTCTATTAGCAATTAAATTCCATTGCATTGTCATTGATCTTTGAGATAAATAACTTCGCAGTGTATCTTTTGTCAGCACTTTGCCACAGTGCAGACAAACCCTGTCAAAGTAAAAGTTAAAATAATCAGTCCATCGACTAATTATGTATCCAACTTGTTCAGCTCCACTATTGAACTGGCTGCTCTTGTCACTTACCTCATCAGCTATGGCATCAAAGATTTCGCTGATGATTTGTCTGTTTATCTCATCTATCATTTTGCTCTACTATTTGTATATCTTGTTTATCATTTGGCTCTGCTATTTTGATTGTTGCCATCCAATCGAGCTTTTTCTCCAGCTCCACCTTCCACTGCAGAAGACTCAAGAGAATACTCCTCAGCTCTTTCTGCTCATCCTTTATTTTTTTTATCTCTTCCAGAAGTGTCTTTTGCAGAAGTTCTGACCTCATTGCCATAGAGCTCCTCTATTTTGTCAATCTCTTTTCTTATCTCTCTAACTTTTCTCTTTATAATAGATAAACCAGGTGTGCTTTTCCGAATATATTCGGTATTCATAAGAAATAGCTCAAGATTCTTCAACATTTCCCTAATTTTGACTATCTGTATATACATTTTTACAGGATTTATCCTCACTAACATTTGCTAAGTTAACTTTCATTGGTTGACATCTTGTCTGTCAACCTGCATTAGGTTGCGGTAGTATTTTTTTCTTCTCTGTATGAACTTCCTCATCTTATCCCTTTCCCTTAAATAAACAGGATGAGATGTTGATAAGCTCTCTGCAAGATATTCCCAGTTTTCAAGTTTGGTTAAGTCATTGAGTATGCTCGTCAAAATCAAATTAATGTGGTCAGATACATTCAACTCCACTCACCCTCTGCTGTTATTTTTAGTTTCCAGTAAAAAACTGCTCCCTGAGATGTCTTATCTAATGCTTTTGCCATATCCACAAGAGATTTTAAAAATAGTTGCACTGCTTCTTGACTTTCCTTATCAGGATAAAAGTCTATCTCCATTTCTGAGTATGGATACTTCTCTTCCATTTATGCCTCTTTGTAGAAGATATGGCTTCCTATCTCAC
>JAGGZI010000030.1 GCA_021162085.1 Candidatus Aenigmatarchaeota archaeon | reverse complement strand
TGGTTATTTTAGGTGGATGATTCTTTGGAATTGTTGTTGTAGTTGTAGATGGATATTCACAGACATCCATATATTTGTTCCAACCATACTTTGCTCCAACATCCTGTTTACATACTAATCCTGATTGGCACTCTGAATTAGAATCGCAATCGCCTTCTCCTACTGAACATTTGCAGGTTGATGAACAATAATCCCATGAACCCAGAGAACCTTGGTGACAGGACGTTTGGTTTGCACAAGTTCCAATTATCTTGAAAGACACGGGTCCTCTATCATTATGATTTGCTGTATCGGATTTTGCATAAATTAACTCATATCGACCACGGTCTTTTATATTTGGTGAAGCCCCTCCCGCCGTGTAAATACCAATTGACATAGTAGTCCATTCGTGTTGATAAATCGTATACTTTTTGCCTGACTTCAAAATAATTTTATTTGTTAATCGCCCATCTAAGCTACTTGGTATGGTACCATTATTGAATCCTTTACCTATCAGATTCTCTTGACTATCATATACTTTAACTTCATAATAACATACTCCATTACAGTAGTAAACATCTGGTTTTATGTATTCAACATTCATATCACAGGTTGGTGTAAAATAAATCTCACTATAATAATGCCAATAGGTCATCTTATCATGCTTTCCACTTCCTCTACCAGTATCAAACAAAACATTATTATTCCCTGGAATAGTTGTTGTGGTTGTGGTAGTAGGAGACTTTATGCATGCTCCATTGCTACATCCGTAAGGACAATTGTATTTAACAATTGTTTGGTATTTTCCAGAGCAATATCTTTCAACCAGAGTTTTGCCATCCTCACAGTAATCACTTGCAGTTCCCTCTATATCGGTAGTTGTTCCTTTTACATAATAGTTTACTCCACCATCTGAGTCGGTACAATATGGTGATATCGTGGTTGTTGTTGGCTTGAGAGTTGTCGTGGTTGGCTTAATGGTTGTGGTTGTTGTAACAGTTGTGGTAGTAGTGGTGGTGCCACCACAGTTAACTTTGAAAGATGATATAACATCATTCCAGTCACAGTCACAGAACATACCAAAAAGCCAGCAGTTATGACTAACGCAATTTGTCTTCAATTTTTTCAAATTCGTTATCCTTTTATACCCCGTTAGAGTGACGTGTTTACCGCCATACTTTGGCTTTGAATATAGAGTGATTGTACAACCATTGGGAACATAAATGGAACTTATTTTGTTGTCAAATTGCTTAAGTAAAGAAGGCACATCTTTCGTATTTGGATAACCAAGGCAACTACCACCAAAGTTGCTATCCATACATAGAACGACTTTATTTCCTTCTATACATTCTCCTCGCCAGCAAACCTTATTGCCTGAACCACATGACTTATATTGGTAATTTGAAAAGTCGGTATGCCATCCATCATTTTTACAGGTGAAGTCAACACAATTAGGGTTCACGCCACCATAATTGGTCTTCTTCGTATTGGGAGTTATTTGATCTTTGCTCTCATAAGTGTCAAAGTAACAACCTATACTTGTACCAAAGTACCCTGGAATCTTTTCCCCTTTACTACCATCGTAATTGTATAGACAATAGTTCTTATACATCACACACGATGATGGACAACTGGTTCCATGGAGACCTGTACAGACATACCCATGACCAGCAGCATAAACTGGTTGCGCCGAAGACAAAAAAGAAAAAATACTAAAAGAAATTATGAATAAAACTAAAGCTAACAATATGGGGGTGTACTTCATAGTTATTTTTTTAGTTAGGAAATATTTAAAATTTTGCATGCTCAAGACCATAAAAACTTTGTATGGCATCTTCCTGTTGATTACTCCAAAATCTCATTCAAACTCTCTAAGATGAAGTCTGGCTTATCCTCTTCTTTCATTTCTTCGACCTGTTCTATTTTGTCCCTGCCTGTGAGAACGAAAGCGGAGTCCCAGCCGGACCTGTTTGCAAAAACTATATCCGACGTTAGTTCGTCACCAAATAATATTGTCTTCTCTGGATTGAATTTGTACTTGCTCCTTACATAGTCTATGGAAAGTTGTGATGGCTTGCCAACTATCTTTACCTTCTTGCCAGTTGCCTCCTCGATTTTCTCTATCGTAACTCCAACACCCGTCTTGAAAATATCTCCCATGTGCCATGCCCTTCCCCTCGCCGAACCAATTGCAGGAATTCCCCTCGATATCATTTCAATTGCAGTTCTCATCGCTTCCTCATCTGGTTCAACTTCTTGGGCTATCACTACACAATCTGGGTTCTCTGTGACAACTATTCCATTCCCTTTGAGAAAATCTTTCAAACCATTCTCACCTATGACGAAAACATTCTTTATATTATTCTCCTTAAGATAGAACAATATGAATTCGGAAGCGCATGTAACTTTAGAAACATCCGTATCCAACCCAAGACTACACAACTTCTTTGCAAATCCACCAGGACCAAAAACAGTGTTGTTGGTGAGGTAGAAAACATTCTTGCCAATTTTCTTGAGATATTCTATGGCTTCCTTGACACCTGGTATCAATTTGTCCCAATACCATATTGTACCATCTAGGTCAAAAACAAAGTTATCGTACTTTTGAAATCCTCTGACGAGCATAGAAATTCTTTGACAACTTTAATTTAAATTATTTAGTCATCGAACTTATCTTTTCAGACAATTCCGTGTAATATTTTTTGACATCAACTTTCCTCTCGCTCTTGGTTATCTCCTTTCTCCATGCCTCAAGAAACAAATTGTCCAGCCCATAGTACTCCGCTGCTGTTTTTATGTTTTTATTCAACTTTTTGGCGGTATCAAAAACGTCCTTCATCTTCTCTTTATAATTAACATCCCTGAGTATGTGGTGCTCGAGTATCATGTTTTTCATTTTTGTTTTCTTAAGAGCTTCCTTCAGATGGATTTTGGACTCGTCAAAGTTGGACTTCTTCATCTTCCAGCCAACAAAGATTGTTGGATAACCATCGATTATGGCAAAATCAGGGTCTTTCTTAACGAACCAACTCAAAGCATCGGGATCAGCAAGCCCCTGAGCATCACTCCCAAACAAAAAGGAATTCTTCCCTTCCTGTATGTAAACCATAATCACCTTCCCAACTCTACTACCAACGTCACCATGCCAGACTGCCGGGGAGAACTCTATCATTGTCTTTCCAAACTCCGCCTTTGTTCCATCACCCCAAGTTAAGGACTTTGCAATATCTCTGACGTTTTTTTCAAAAATTCTTCCCCTGTTTTTTCCCGACAGATTTATGTTGTTCATTCTGTCCTTTGCAAAAACTAACTTACCACTAAAGCATGCTTCATACATCTCTCTATCGTCTGGAAATGGATGATGATCATAGTGATAATGAGTAACAACAACCACGTCGGCAAAGTCCCTACATAATTTCATTATGTTCTCTCTTGAAAACTCCAGCGCCTTGTACTCAGCATCAGTTGGTGGAAGCCCATACCTCGTGGGTCCGAGGGCAACACCCGGGTCTATGTACACATTAGCATCCTTTGTCATGACCAAAGTGGACATGCTCCTTACTCCAAAAGAATCAAAGGCTATCGGGATTACTTTCATATGAAATAATTGCTTGGGATATAATAAATTTATTTGCTGAGCCAAAGATTGGATATAAATACTTTTCGGTATATATATTACTATTGTGTGGTTAATATGCCGTGGAAACTTGTTGAAGGCAGTCCGGAATCAATAGGATATTCTAATTTACCTGATGACTTTCGTTATATATTTAGAGACACATTAAATAAAAAAATCAAGAATGTCACGATTCCATTAGAGAACGATGGAAAAATCCACATAGATAGAAAAATATTTGGAGCATCTGGAGAGATACATATCAATCCCACAGAAGAACAAAAAGATGCTTTGCTCGAGAGTATACCAGGAGACTACTATAACATAGCTAGGCATAGCGAGTCTTATGCACAGCTCACGCTTTTTGGTCAATTCGAATACAACGGGAAAAAATTTGACTTAAATCAATCGATAAGGTATGACTACGGTGGATTTAAGATAATTCCAATACTCCCGGAAGAAGTTACAAAGGGGAAAAATTATGAATTGGGAGAGTTCACTGGAAGAAAGGGATTTGATGAAAAGAGATGGAACCTTGCCATGAAGGCTGTGAAGAAGTTTGAAGAACTCGGATTTTCAAGTCATGTTGTAGATAAGGGGTATGTAAGACAGGTTTGCTCTTTACCGAAAAAAGTTAATGAAGAAGAAGCGGAAAATGCCTTAAAATATCATGGAGGAAGGATAGGATTCTACGCGGAGAATAAAACATTTTCTGGTGAAACTGTGCAGATACTTGACATGGACATCTACGGGGGAACAGGAAAAATAGATGCATCATTATGGGTATCTGGAGATGGCGGTGGAACCAACCTATACGAACTTGTAGGAGAGATGCTCGACCGCATGGAGATAAGTATCAAAGAACCCGTCACATTAATGAAGCGATATTCAAGAGAATTTAATGTTGGTATAGTTCAGAATATAAGATACCTTGAAAAAAGACTAAAAAGACCCATTGAAAATTTCATTGAAAGCAAAGAAAAGAAGAAAAGAAATGAGTTTCAAGCAATAAGAGATGAATTAAGAAAAAATGATGTCATCCCAAACAATGCAGAGAGCTGCCTCCTCTTCATAGATGAAGGCGAAGTGAAGAAGAAAGCAAAAGAAAGAACGATAGAGGAAGAATAAACTTCTTCTTATTTCGAAATTTATTTAAATGAATAAGTTAGAATAAGGAATAGGTGATGAGTATTCCTTGCGGTCGTAAGAGAAAGAAGAAAAAGATAAAGACACACAAACTGAAAAAGAAAAGGAAGAAGATGAGGCATAAGAAGAAATGATTACAAGTTTAAAATCATGTTCAACAAGCCTCCAACTAAAAATGCAGCGAATATCATTATCAAGGTTGATTTGATCAAATCTTTTGCTCCAAGCTCTCTAAACAGGACAACGAATGTGGCTATGCATGGAAAGTACATCGTCAGGACAACGCTTGCAACTATGAGTTGGTTCATCGTCAGGTTAAGTGGTAAAAGCATACCCACGGCAACATCCTTTCTCAGAAATCCCATGAGAAGCGCTGCAACTGCTTCTTTTGGAAGTCCCAGAACCTTTACGACAAGTGGAGCCGAAAGATTTCCAAGTAATGTGATTATTCCCGAGAAATATAATAGATTCACTATTAGAACACCAAGAAAAACATAAGGAACTGCAGAAGTTAAGAAACTTCTTATCCTCATCCATAATTTCTTCATCAAACTACCAAGGTAAGGCAGCCTATATGGTGGAATTTCCATGAAGGTCTCTGGGGTTGAACCACCAATTGCCTTGTTGAGTATCAAACCTGTCACAACCCAGACGACAAACAAGGTGGCATAAACTATTCCCAATCCCTTTATACCATATCTTCCAAGCAGCCCAAATACCATTGCGGTTTGAGCCATGCATGGTATTGCAATTGCCATGAGGGTTGATGCTATGAACCTCTGTCTCCTTGTTTCGAGTATCCTTGTTGAGAGGGCGCCCGGGACGTTGCAGCCCAAGCCAAGGAGCATTGGTACTATTGCCAGCCCATGCATCCCAACTTTGTGCATGATGTTGTCAACCAATGTGGCAAGCCTGGGTAAATATCCGCTATCCTCAAGTATTCCAAGAACAAGGTAGAATGCAAAAACATAAGGGAGCACCATTGCTATCGGAACGTACAATCCTGTGGTTAAGAGGCCCATGGACTGAGTATAATCCACGTTGCCGTTTATGAGAGTTCCTATGAATATATCTCTAAGAATTCCAGGACCAAATAAGTTGCTGAGCCATGTCACAACCGGGAGATACGATGCAAACAAAGGATCGAAGATGTATTTAATTAAATACTCCCCCACAAATCTCACAGAAAAAAATGACATGAACAAAACAAATATCGCAAACGGCAGTCCGGTTAATGGTTTTATACTCAGCTCTTCAAGAACTTCAAGGGGCGTATGATGCTTGTGCTTTATCTTTTGGACCTCCTTTATTATCTTGCCTATCTTTATCCATCTTTCCTTGTCGGTATTCTTACACCTTCTTGGTCTTGCGCTGTTCAACTGTGAAACCAACTTCTTTATGCCCTCTCCTGTAATGGCAACTGTTGGAACTACCGGAACTTTTAAAATTTTTTCAAGCTTCCTGTAATCGATGTGAATTCCCTGATGCTTTGTCTCATCCCAGAAGTTCAGAGCCACTATGACAGGTATGTTTTTTTCAAGCAACTGAAGCGTAAGATAGAGATTCCTTTCAAGGTTTGTTGCATCGACGACGTTTATTACAAGGTCCCCTTCCTTAAGCATTTTGAGTGCTACTTCCTCAGCCTTTGTAGTAGGTTCAAGATTGTAAATCCCTGGAACGTCGATCACTTCAACCAGCTTTTTACCGAGTTTCATCTTGCCTTTTTTTAGTTCAACCGTGGTTCCAGGATAGTTAGAAACTATTACATTAACCCCAGTTAATCTTGAGAAAAAAGCGCTCTTCCCAACGTTTGGATTTCCCATGAGGAGTATTTTCATCACTCTTCCTCCACAAATATTCTTGAAGCCATTTCCCTTCCTATCGCAACCTTCGTATTGTCAATCTCTATGACCACCGGTCCATTGAAGGGTTGCTTGGTTACCTTTTTTATCTCCTTTCCAATTCTCACATTCAAAGATTCAAGCTTCTTCTGAAATACTGCACCCCCTTCCAACCTCTTTATCACTGCCTTTATTCCGCATCTTAAATCAATTAGAGAAGTCTCCATACATACACCCCGAAGGAATGAAATATAGATATTTAACATTTAACCTTTAAAAAAGTAATTATGTCAGAGGATGTGGATGAAATTCTCAAATCGTGGAGTAAAAGGTATGGAGTCAACTTTGAACTCATTAGAAAAGAAAATTCCGTAGAACTCGTGAAGGCCGTGGAGAAATATGATGAGAAATATGGCCTGATAAAGAAGGCTACTCACATCAAGGAGTTTCATGACGACGATGTTTTGAAAGAACTCAGGAACTATGAAAGAAGTGGGAAATTGGAAGAATACATGGAGAATGACGTATTGGAGAATTTATCAAAGAAGTACAAGATTTACCTTGACGTTGAAAAGAGGGCAAATGGAAAGGAATTCATCTTAGGTGTACTCATTGGCTATGATGAATACACTGAACTTGACATAATAAAACTTAAAGATGGTCAAACGGTTTACGATGCACTTATTGAGTATGAGGCTCATGGGAAGTTACAGGGAGCAATATATAGAAAATTAAGAACTGACTTTCCACACATATTTGAGGAATGCAGAAGAGAATGGGAAAGCATGGAAAAATATTACGTTGAAGACGAGGAAAGGATTTTGAAAGATTAAAATTTATATATTAGATGGATACATAGTGATGGTATGGAAATAAAGATAGTTGGGAAGGGCAAAAATAAATTGAGGATTGAATTTGAAGATGAGGGGCATACGTTCTTGAATCTTTTAAGGAAATCGTTATGGGACCAAAAGGTTGATTACGCCGCGTATGAGAAGATTCACCCCTTCCTTGGAAAGCCCATACTGATTGTTGAGACGAAGAAGAAGGACCCAACTAATGCCCTCAAAGCCGCCACAAGAGAAATAGCAAACGAGGCTAAAGAGTTCAGAGATGAATTTATAAGGGCTTTGAAGAAATGAAAACTCTTTTTATAAATCAGCCGATGAAATACTCAAAGGAAGATAATCCATATTAGAGGAGCAATTAAAGGACTAATTCCTTTTAAAACAAAAAGTAACTTTTAAATATTCAACAACCAAATATATGCAGATTTCTATGTACGTTAAAAACGAGATACGTATTCTTGGCTGGGATGATGGGCCATTTAAGAAGGGAAGTAAGGGCACCGTCCCTGTGATTGGCACTGTTTTTCGTGGAGGTTCGTTTCTTGATGGAATCCTTAGAATAGACGTGGAAATAGATGGATTTGATGCCACCAAGAAGATGATAAAAGCTATAAATAAGACCAGGCACAAAGATTTGAGAGTTATTATGCTTGATGGCATAACATTCGGTGGGTTCAACATGGTGGATATAAAGGAGCTTCACAAAAAAACTGGATTGCCTGTCATCGCCATTACAAGAAAAAAAGTTGACATGAGAAAATTCAGGGAAGCCATGAAAAAACTTCCTAACTTCGAAAAGAGATGGAAGGTAGTTGAGAGTGCAGGTGAATTTTACACCATAAAAACAGGTAAAAGAGGAAAAAATATCTACTTTCAGAAAATAGGATTAACAAAAGAAGATGCTGAGAAAATTATAAGATTGTCCGCAAGGAGAAGTTTGTTGCCAGAGCCGTTGAGGGTGTCTCACCTCATAGCATCTGGAATTGTGAAGGGTGAAAGTATTGGCAGAGCTTAAGAGTATAAAGAAGTCCTGGAACGAACTGAATAAGGGATGGAAGGGAATTGTTCTTTACACGTTACTTGGTATAATCATCGCCTTCTCCGTTCATCAGGGATTTGGACTTTTGCTTAACACTAAATTGCCAATAGTTACAGTTTCAAGTGGTTCAATGATACCAACACTTAATATAGGGGATATAGTAGTGATACAGGGAGAAAAAACTTACAATCTCGGAGATATAATCGTCTTTAAAGGATGGGAACCAGAACCAATAATTCACCGAGTGGTTGCCATATCGGATGGCAAATATGTGAAAAAGTATGACGGATGGAACCAGCTTGATGATGAGAAGATAAAAGAGATGGCATTGGGAAGAGGAAAGATTTATATAACAAAGGGTGATAATAATTCAGTCTGCGACCAGTGTTATGGAAGGACACCGGCAAAGGAATCCAATGTGTATGGAAAGGCAATCTTCGTCATACCATACCTTGGATGGATAAAGATACTGTTCGTGGATTACTTCATAAAGGAACCCTTGATTGGAATGATAATCCTAATAGTTTCAGGGCTCGGATATTGGATATACAAAAAATTATAGGTGTGAAAATGGTTAGGTTTTGTCCAAAGTGCGGAGGAATGATGGTCCCAAAGAAATCAAAGAATAAAGGCAGGGGCGTACTCCTCGTCTGCAGAAGATGTGGATATACAGTAAGGGCTTACGCGAAGGATTACAATCTGAAGGAAAAGGTTGAGAAGAAACCCAACGACGATGTTATAGTTATGGAAAAGGACGTGAGCCTGGAAACTTTACCAAAGACAAAAATTCAATGCCCAAGATGTGGAAACAATGAGGCTTATTGGTGGGTACAGCAGACGCGCTCTGCCGATGAGGCACCAACTCGCTTTTACCAATGCACTAAGTGTGGATACAAGTGGAGAGAATACCAGTAAACTTTACAAAAGATTTAATTCTTCTATTCTCGTCTCTGCATCCAAAGAGCTTCTGAAAAGATTCCAGAATATTTTTTGTAGCCATTCTATCCAGAAATTGAAAATCATAAAATTTTAAATATCTGTCTTCACCAAAAAAATTTGGTGTGGGTGTGAGAGCAGACATACAGGTGAGTCTAAAGCCCGAGTTACGCGATCCCGAAGGGGAAAAAATAAAGAGAAAGGTTAAAGAATACTTTGGGATGACCTTAAGGGACGTAAGGGTAATTGAAGTTAAAACAGTCGTGTCAAAGCTTAAAAAAGAGGAACTGGAAGAAGCAAGAAAAAAAATCTTTACAAATCCTGTAACGCAAATTTCTTCTCTTGGGGATCTAACTAAGAGTTTTAAGTGGGATTATGCCATATGGATCGGCTATAGACCAGGTGTGATGGACCCAGCAGGCCATACTGCAGTTGAAGCAATAGAAGATATGCTTAAAATAAAATTTGATGAGAACGAGTCCGTTTACACATCTAAGATTTATCTCATCGATGGAAAGATAAAAAAGGTGGATGGAGATAGAATTGCAAGGGAGCTTCTTGCAAATGACATCATCCAAAGATGGAAAGTCTTATCAAAGAGAGAATGGAAAAACTTTGAAATTCCCATGCCAAAGGTCATACTCAACTATAAACCAACAGTGACTACTTTTTCTATAAAGAGTGACGAAGAACTTTTGAAACTCAGCAAAGAAAGGAATATGGCACTGAACCCAAAGGATATCCCAACCATAAGAAAATATTTTCTAAGGCCTGACATTCAAAAGGAACGAGCAAAGTATGGATTATCGGATCCAACCGATATTGAACTTGAATACATAGCCCAGGGAAGGAGTGACCATTGCAATCACAACACATTCAATGGAAAATTTTACTACAAAGATTTGCTAACCGGAGAAACTGCAACTGTATTTAATTTATTCAAAGAGTGTATAAAAGAGCCAACGCTGAGGCTAAAAGAAAAAAAGAATTGGATACTTTCTGTACTTTGGGACAACGCTGGTATTGCAAAGTTTGATGACAAATACAATTACTCCATTTCTGCTGAGACCCATAATTCTCCTTCGAATATAGAAGCATACGGTGGTGCAATAACAGGAAACGTTGGAGAATATAGGGATAAGCTTGGCGCAGGGAAGGGTTCAAAGGTTTTCCTGGGACTTTATGGATTTGGCGTTGGACCAAGAGATTACAACGGTAATTTAAAACCAAAGCTTCACCCAAGAAGACTGCTTGATGGGGTCATTGAAGGAATAAGAGATGGTGGAAATAAGAGTGGTGTCCCCACTGTGTTTGGAAACGTTTTCTTCCATCCGGGATACATAGGGAAGTGCAACATATTCGTTGGCTCTGCTGGAATAATGCCCGCAGAAATAAATGGCAAACCTACTTATGAAAAGAAAATCAACGATGGAGACTTATGTATAATGGTAGGAGGAAGGGTAGGTAAGGATGGTATCCATGGTGTAACTGCCGCATCGGAAGAGTACAGTGAACACACACCTGCCGGTCATGTTCAAATAGGATTTCCATACGGGCAAAAGAAGATGGAAGGACTCATACTTGAAGCAAGAGACAAAGACCTGATTAACTTTATAACGGACAACGGTGGAGGCGGACTCTCTTCATCGGTTGGGGAGTCATGTAGATACTGTGGCAAAAAAGGCGGAGTTGAAGTCGAACTGGAGAAAGTTCCAACAAAGTATCCAGGATTACATCCATGGGAGATATGGATTTCTGAGTCTCAAGAGAGAATGACACTTGCAGTATCGCCTGATAAAATAGATGAATTCATGAAATTGGCAAAGAAGCACGACGTTGAGGCAACCGTGATAGGAACATATAGAGATACTGGAAAAATACATGTAAAGTACAACGGCAAGACAATAATGTATGTTGATTTAAGCCTTCTTGAAAGTGACTTTCCACAATGGGAATTTGAAGCCGAGTGGATACCACCAGAGTTAAGATTGAAGGAGCCTGTCATGGATGAGCCAGAGAATTACAACAACGTTCTTGAGGATATCTTGTCCAGACCAAATATATGTAGTAAGGAGTGGGTTGCAAGACAATACGACCATGAGGTGCAGGGCGGAAGTGTTATAAAACCGCTTGTAGGAGTAGGAAGAGATGTTCATTCCGATGCAATTGTGGTGAAACCTGTTCTTGAATCTAAAAAAGGATTTGGAGTAACCCAAGTAGTCAATCCGTGGTTTAGTGAAATTGATACCTATTGGATGACAGCCAACATAATAGACGAGGCAGTCAGGAGACTCGTAGCAGTGGGTGGAAATCTTGAACATATAGGTGGAATTGATAATTTCTGCTGGCCCAATATTCAATATGACCCGAAGAACAATCCAGATGGTATGTATAAGGCTGCCCAGCTCGTTAGGTCTAATTGGGCTCTAAGAAAGTACTGTGAAGAATTTGGGATACCACTCCTCTCTGGAAAGGACAGTATGTACATAGATGGAAACATCAAAGGAAAGTATGGTGAAACTCAAAAGGTCTCGGGACCACCAACACTACAATTCACAGCAAACACAGTCATAGAAGATGTTAGCAAATGTGTAACCATGGATGCAAAGATGCCGGGCGACTTAGTTTACGTCTTAGGTGACACAAAGGATGAGTTAGGTGGATCTGAGTATTATGATATGTTTAATTATGTGGGATTAAACATTCCAAAGGTTGATGTAAAGGAATTTCTGCCAATGTACAGAACTCTTCAGAAGGCGATTGAAAGTGAAATAATCGCGTCAGCACACGCGGTCTCAAGGGGTGGTTTAGGAGTTCATCTGGCAGAGGTTGCATTTGCTGGAAATCTTGGGATGAAAATTTATCTTAGCAAGGTTCCAACGAATCTAAAAAGGAATGATAAGATACTCTTCTCTGAATCTGCTGGAAGATTCATAGTAACTATTGATCCAAAACACAGGAGAGAATTCGAAAGCATGTTTAAAGGATTTAAGTTCAATCAAATCGGTGAGGTCATAAAGGATAGGTTTATCGTTTATGGTTTAAATGGAGAAGAAATAATCAACAGACCTTATGATGAACTTAAAAAAGCCTACAAAAAAACTTTTGGTGATTTGATATGAAGCCAAAGGCATTGGTATTGGATGGTTATGGATTGAATTGTGGTTACGAAACTGCATACTCACTTAAACTTGCAGGAGCTGAAGCTAAAAGGGTCCACATAAACGAATTGATATGGGGTAAAGAAAAATTGGAAGACTATCATATCCTTGTACTTATTGGAGGATTCAGCTGGGGAGATGACCATGGTGCAGGTGTTCTAGAGGCATGCAAACTTAAGTTTAACATGGGAAACCAGATAAGGAAATTCATTGAAGATGAAAAATTAATAATGGGTATATGTAATGGATTTCAGGCATTGGTTAATTCTGGACTGTTGCCTGGAATCAAAAACTACAACACAAGAGAGATTGCCCTCATATCAAATGATATGGGTAACTTTAGAGACGATTGGGTACATCTAAGGGTAAGAAAGTCACTATGCATATTCACCAAGGGCATAAAAGGCATTGACCTTCCAATAAGGCATGGTGAGGGGAAATTTTATGCTGAGGAAAGTGTAATAAGAAAACTATTTGAGAACAATCAGATTGTTCTGCAGTATGCAAAGGGAGACAAACTGGCAAATGGGGAATTCCCTTACAATCCAAACGGCTCCCTTGAAGACATAGCAGGAATAACTGACCCCACCGGAAGGATATTTGGATTGATGCCACATCCCGAAGCCTTTAACTCATTTACGAATCATCCTAACTGGACAAGGGAGAAAGAAGTGCTAAAAAGAAGTGGGAAGCCAATACCTGAAGAGGGCGACGGAATAAAAATATTCAGGAATGCCGTAAGATATGTGGAGGAAAACTTATTATGATAAGGCAAATCTTTAAACCAAGAGAAAACCCTGTTGAAGAGCCAATGAGAATTGCCGTTCTGTTCTCTGGCGGCGCCAGTGCAGTGCCATTCATGATCGATGGAAAGAAGTATGAAGTTGTTGGAGCAATATCGTCAAAAAATAATGCTCATGGGATAAATAAGTTAGAGAAGTATGGTATTCCTGTGGTTTCAAATGACATTCATGATTTTTATGGTGACAGACCGATTAAAGATATGAACATCAGAAAAGAATACGATAGGAAAACCCTGTCGTTGATAGAAGATTGGGAACCTAACGTGATTGCGTGTTCAGGGTACATGTACTTTCTGACATCGGTTTTTTTGAACGCTTTTCCAAATAAAGTTTTAAACGTTCATCCTGCAGACCTTTCCATACTTGATGAAAATGGGAACAGGAAATACGTTGGAGATAATGCAGTTAGAGATGCCATGGAAGCAGGCGAGAGAATCACAAGGTCAACGATTCACCTCATGGATGAGGGAGAAGACCATGGGCCAATTTTATACATCTCTGATAGGTTACCCGTGGACGGTAGAACTCCCGAAGAGCAACAGGAGCTTATGAAGCAGAAGTGCGATGGACCCGCGTACAGGAAAACACTGGAGATGTTGTCCAAGGGACTCTATGGAATAGATGAAAAAAATAATGTCTATCTTAAGAAGGGAAATGAATATGTTTTAATTTATCGTGGTGAAGATGGGAAATATTTCTGGGATAACTTATGAATCGTCTGGGGTCTCAATAAGGGACCAGAACTGGGTGAATAAGAAAGTTGTTGAGTCACTCGGGGGTCTTGGAATGAAAGTTGAGGGACTCTTTGGCGGTGCTATTAGTATTCCGCCCTATGAAGAAATTTATGTAGGACTTTCAGGGGCAAGCGTCAGGGCAGGTTCGCCATCAACCAGGTCAGCAGGAACTCTAACAGCAGAAAGGGCATTCAAGAAAGTTAATGGAACTCCAGTTGGAGTCCTAGACTATTTCGCCTCACCGTTTATGGACAAGAGAGTAGTAGATTTCGTAAAGGGCGTTGCAAAAAAATCTTTGAAAAATAAAACACCTGTCATCGGAGGGGAAAGCGCCCAAATGCAGGGAACTTACAAGGAAGGGATGTACGATGGCTTCGTTCATGTGATAGAACTCAGAAAGGAAAAAGATGAATACTCCTGTGATATAACCAAACTTGTTAAAAAAATGGAAGTACCACTTCTTGTTGCAAGCACTGATGGAGTTGGAACAAAAACAAAAATTGTTAGAAATCCTCTTGACATAATTTATCATGGTTTCAATGACATCGGCGCTCTTGGTGTGAAACCAATAGCATTTGGAATTTACATCGCAGGAAATGTATCAGAAAATGAACTGGTAGAAATTGAGAAAAAATCAGACACAGCCTGTAAAGACCTAGGCATAACCAAATTAGAACCAATTGTTGAATACAAGCCCCGTATTTACATTGAGGGAGAAGTTGACATAGCAGGAACTGTTCTTGGAGTCATAGATAGAAAGAATTTAATAACTGGAGAAAATGTAAAAGAGGGTGATGTGATAATAGGCATAGGTGTTGATGCCATCATGACCAATGGCTATACACTGGCAAGGAAAATCGGTGAGGAGTTGGTGAAAGACTGGGATGCTTCTATGAAAGAATTTGGTGGTAAAAGTTTTAGAGAAGAGTTATCAAAGTCTCATGTTCCAATGACCGATATACTTTTTGGCGCTGATGACTTAGAGGGTATTTTATCAAAATATCCGGGAAGTGTTAAGGCAACAGCCCATATAACAGGTGGGGGACAAGAGGACAACATAAAGAGAATGATCCCCGATGGGCTGTGCGCAAAAGTTGAAAGAAATGTTCTTCCGATACCTCCAGTGATGAAATATTTCATTGAAAACGGCTTGAGCGTCGATGAGGCTTACAGAACATTCAACATGGGAGTTGGTTTTACTTTAACAGTCCCCGAAGAAAAATCCGATGAAATTATCAATTATATAAACAAAAATTTTAGGAACAGATTGTGGTGTGAGAGACCTGCAGCACAAATCGGAAGAATCGTGAAGGGAAATAAAAAATTTGTTTTCAAATAAAACTTAAATCTTTTTCACTATTTATTTTTTTATTTAAATAATTCTCTTTATTTAATATGACCGAGCTTGAAAGAGTTGCAGGATTCAAGGCAATGATATTCTTATGTATAAATGCCATAATAGGCACTGGTTTGTTCTTCTTGCCGTCCATAGGTGCATCCTATGCCGGCCCGGCATCCATAGTATCATGGATAATAGTGGGAACTTCCGCAATTTTTATGTCGTTCATATTTGCAGAACTCGTTGGGATGTATCCAAAGGCGGGAGGAGTTTTTGAATATGCGAAACAGGCGTTTGGAGAATTCGAATCATTCATGATGGGATGGATATCGTGGCTTGTTGCAAACGTGACCATATCCATGCTCATAGTTGGTGGAATATACTACCTTTTGCCCGGAACTCACTTCATACTGAAGATAATAATATCGTCAATAATTCTCATCTTATTCAACGTCGTGAGCTACCTTGGGATGAAGACGAGTGTTAAGATTCTCATATTCTTTTCTTTGCTAACTCTCTTGATACCATCTGTTTTGATAATTGCAGGAATTCCAAGAATTGACTTATCCAACTTTAAACCATTTATTGTGTATCCAATTTCATCTTTATTCATTGCCATGTTTTACATATCCGAAACGTTTATAGGGTGGGAATCCATAACCTTCCTTTCCGAGGAGGCAAAGAACCCGAGGAAGACCATGCCAAAGTCAATCATAATATCAACTGCAATCATAGTTGCCCTGAGCATACTACTGGTCTTCGTGTCATTGGGAGTTATGAACTGGAGAGATTTCTCAAGGTGCAGCGCACCATTCTACGACCTCTCAAAAATTTTGTTTGGAACGATTGGTGGAGAAATTGTATCGCTATCCATATTCGCCATAATAATAGGCGCAGCCGCATCGTGGATAGTCTCGACGCCAAGACTCCTAATGGCAATGGCAAGAGAGAAACTGTTTTTAAAGAGCTGTAAATCGATACATGAGAAGTTTAAAACTCCTCACACTGCCATATTGTTTCAGACAATTGTCTCGTTCTTCGTCATACTTCTCGGGCTTGGGGACTACAAGCTTCTGCTATCCTTACTGCTTCCACTCGTGATAATAATGTATCTTATAGTCATAGCAACGTTCATAAAGTTGAGAGAGAGAACTGATATAAAGAGACCGTTCAGGTCTAAAATAGGATCCCATGGAGCTTACATACTTGGATTGTTTAACATCATGCTCCTTCTATTGTGGTTGCTTTACAGAGAACATTCCATTCACACATTCGTAATTTGTCTTGGATTGATATCATTGGGAATTCCCATATACATACTCATAAAGCTTCAGGATAGGAGGTTTGCAGAATTTTTCTTTGACCACATATCAGGATTCTACAATCTTCTACTACCTTTTTGGTATGGAGAAAGGGAAAGAAGAGAAGTTATAAGAAATGCAGGAGTAAGAAAGGGTTACAAAGTTCTTGATTATGGATGTGGTGGTGGAGCAAACTTGTTGGAGCTTTCCAAAGATGTTGGAGAAAATGGAAAGGTTGTTGGTGTGGATATATCCAAGAAGCAACTCGAGAGGTCTGTGAAGATAGTCAGGAAGTATCATAAGAGAGAGAACATAATACTTATAAAGGAAGAAGAAAAAAGGGTTCAATTCGAAAAGAACACATTTGATTCAATAATATCCGTTGGGGTGATATCATATCAGGAAAACCCGATTGAACTTCTCAAAGAACTCAGGAGAATACTTAAACCCAGAAAGAAGATAAGTATCCTTGAGTTTGGTAAGAGTTTGTTCATATCACCACCCGAAGACTTAAGAGATAGAAATTCCATAAGAAAACTCTTTAAAGAGGCTGGATTCAAAAACATTAAAATAAGAGAAAAGAGAAAGTTATTTACCAAGTATTATTTCATAACTGCGGAGAAGTAGGTGATCATATGAAGGTAAGGTCTGCGATGACTAGAGATGTGATTAAGTTTTATCCAAACGATACCATAGTTAAAGTCCTGAGAACATTCTCAAAAAAAAGAATAAGTGGTGCCCCAGTTGTGGATAAATCCAACAAGGTAATTGGAATAATCACAGATTCAGATATAATAAAAAAATTAGATATAAAAACTCCCAAGGTTCATTTCTCAACCAGTCCTGACTTCCTCCTGATACTTGCTGGACTGAAGTCAAGGAAGAGCGCCGAAGAAATAAAAAACGAGATGAAGGTTGTAAAGAAGTTCAAGGTAAAGGACTTCATGAAGACTGATGTTATAACAATTGGACCAGAAGAAGATATAATGAATGCCACAAGACTACTCAACAAGCACGACATAACAAGGATGCCCGTTGTTGATAAAAAAGGGAAACTTGTTGGAATAATTGCCAGGGGAAATATAATAAATGCTCTGGCAAAGATGTAAGCCAAAATTTAAAAAATTGGTATTCCGAGTTTTTCTGCCTCTCTGAGAAACGCTCTGTAGAAAAAGCCTACTCTCTTGTCCCCAGAAGATTTGCACTCCAAGTACAAATCATACAAACCAAGAACATCGAAGTACTCCACAAGACCACCCCCTACATTCTCTGTTTAAATTTATTAATGACTTAACATAAATCTCTTTCCATTAACAATCAGTCACTTCCAAGAGGTGGTGAAGTTAATTTATTTAAATTTTTGTAATGTATCTATTTTGAGGGTGGTTTAAATTTCTTTTGATCAGAACGAATTTAATGATTTTATAATTGAAAACAACATAGTTGGGATAAAGGAAGAACCGTTTACTTTAAAATCTAAAAGAAAATCTCATTGGTATGTTAATTGGAGAACACCCCTTGGTGATGCCTTTCTTGCAAATGAGGTTATAGGATATGTACTTGACTTTGTTGATGAACTTCCTATTGACATAGACTGCTTCTACGGCGTTCCTGAGGGAGCAACGAAGTTGGGAGTGCTATCAACTTATATATGGGCTCAAAATGAGCCGAACTTTGGAAAGGGTTCCCATGCTTTACCAATGGGAAGAGGAAAACCAAAGGAACACGGCGACCCAAAGGATAGATACTTCCTTGGGAAGCCTGAGGGAAATGTCGTGGTTATGGAGGATGTAACAACCACGGGAAGTTCAACTTTGAGAGAAATTGCCAAATTGTCTAAGATTGATGCAAACATCACTGCAGTCATCTCACTAACCAACAGAAACGAGCTAACACCAATTCCCGGAAAGGATGACGAAGAAGTTGTTGAAAAGTTTAGAAAAATTTATGAAAGTGCAGTTGGAGAAAAATACGAAGGTCCCATGAGTGTGGAAGAAGCCATATTTCATATGGGCATTCCATATTATGCTCTGAGTGAGGCAAGAACACTTTTGCCTGCCATGTTTAAAAAGAAAGAAATTCCTGAACCAATAATAAGGTCAATTGAAGAGGAATTCAAAGAATATGGAGCAATAAAAATAAAGTTGAGGTGATTTTTTTGTTTAGAGACAAATGGTTGGAAGCAGTTGAGGAAAAAAATTCCGTCTTATGTGCTGGGTTAGATCCAGCAGTATATGAAATGGGAAGAGGTCCGAAGGGCCTTCCTGAAGGAGTTGACAAGAGAGAGTGGTCATTGGACTACGTAAGAAAAGTTGCACCATACTCCGCCGCGTTGAAACCAAACATCCAGTACTGGAAGGGTGAAGGAGATGCAGAGGCATTGAAAGAGATAATCAAGGAAGCCCATGATTTAGGAATGGTTGTCATTGAAGACAGTAAACTTGCGGACATAGGCTCAACAAACGATGCTGGATTCTTCTATGCGTCAAAGAGAAATGTTGATGCTATAACCTTTTCCCCATTTGCAGGAAACATAAAAGAGGCAGCAGAGCAGGGACATAAAAGAGGGATTGGAGTAATAAGCATGGTTCTCATGAGCAATCCTGACTACAGGAGAGAGAAGAATAAACTCGTTAACGTATCAGAAGAAGTTGAAGAATACTTCAAGGCAGATATAAAGTGGTTAGAAAAGAATGACGGTATAACACCATGGGTTCCGCAGTACATACAACTTGCGCATGATGCCAAGAAGTATGGAATAGATGGCATTGTAATCGGTGCACCAAGCAAGAAAAATCACATAACCAACGAAGAGATAGAGGCAGTTAGAAGATATGTTGGCGACGACATGCTTGTTCTGCTTCCTGGAGTTGGGCATCAAGGTGGAGAAGCAGATGTCATATGGAAGTACTTCGACAAGGACAATGTAATAGTTAACGTTGGAAGGGCAATGATGTTCCCAAAGGAAGGAACTCCTGAAACAACAGCAAAATATTATAGAGATATGCTCAATGAACTTCGTGGTGTATAAATGAGATATCAGATAGGAGTAGTTGGCTCAGCAGTTGACATGGAAGAAGAAGTAAAATTTAAGGCAAGGAAGGTTGGTGAATCAATCGCCACCCACAATCATCTTCTTGTAACCGGTGGATGTGGTGGAATACCATACGAAGCAGTAAAGGGTGCCAAGAACAGGAACGGTTCAACACTTGCAATTTCTCCAGCCTCAAATCGAAGAGAGCATGTAGAGGTATACGGACTTCCAACAGAGGGGTACGACTCATTTGTTTTCATTGGTTCTGGATACAAGGGAAGGACAATTCCACTCGTGAGAAGCTGTGATGCCGTGATTGGAATATCAGGAAGAATAGGAACTATGGTTGAGTTGGGAATAGCCTATGATGAGAAAAAAGTAATTGGTTTGCTTCATGAAGTTCCTGGTTTTTCTTCTGAATTTAATGAGTGGACAAAAAAATCAGGCAAATCAGGCGGGGAAATAATAATCGACGAAGACCCAGAAATATTAGTTGAAAAAGTAATAAGAAAATTAGATGAAACCTTGCTCCTTTAAAAAATTCTTTACTATTTTTTCCAGAGTTTTTCCCTTTTCTTTTAACTCGTAATGAACCCTGACAGCAGGCTTGTTTATTTTTATCACTCTTCTCAAATCTATCGGAGTTCCTATAACCACGGCATCGCAGTCCACTCTGTTTATGGTTTTTTCCAGTTCCTTTAGTTGTCTTTTGCTGTAGCCCATAGCAGGCAAAACTTTTTCCAGGTGAACATATTTCTTAAAAGTTTTCCTTATGGAACCCACTGCATATTTCCTGGGGTCAGCAATCCTGCAGTTGTATCTCTTTGCTGCAAAATACCCTGCTCCATATTTCATTCCACCATGTGTAACAGTCGGTCCATCTTCAACAACCAAAACTTTTTTGCCTTTGATTTCTTTAGGGCTGTCCACTGTTATTACAGAATCAGCATGAATTATTTTTGCCTTTAGGTTTACTTTTTTTATGTTTTCTTCAACTATTTTTATCCATTCTTTTTTAGCTGTATCTTCCTTGTTTATCACCACAACGTCGGCCATTCTCAGGTTGACCTCCCCTGGATAATATTTCAGCTCGTGACCTGCCCTGTGGGGATCTGCAACCGTTATCAGCAGGTCAGTTTTGTAAAATGGAAAGTCGTTGTTTCCTCCATCCCATACTATAACGTCAGCTTCTTTTTCCGCCCTCTTTAAAATTTCTCCGTAGTCCACACCAGCATAGACTATGTTGCCCCTGTTTATGTGTGGCTCGTATTCCTCTCTCTCTTCAATTGTGCAGTTGTACCTGTCCAGGTCTTCAAGCTTTTCAAACCTTTGCCATATCTGCTTCCTTAAATCACCATAAGGCATTGGATGTCTGATGACTGCTGTCTTTAATCCCATTTCTTTCAGAATTTCGCAAACCTTTCTGGTTGTCTGCGATTTTCCACAGCCTGTCCTAACAGCGCAAACAGATATCACAGGCTTTTTTGATTTTAGCATTGTGCTGCTTGGACCAAGGAGCCAGAAGTCAGCGCCAGCAGCATTAACAATTGAAGCCCTGTGCATCACGTAGTCATAAGATAAATCAGAATAGGATAAAACAACTACGTCAACATTGTGTTTCTTTATAAGCTTTGGTAGTTCATCTTCAGGATAAATTGGTATTCCTTTTGGATAAAGTTTTCCGGCAAGCTCCTTCGGATATTTCCTTCCCGCGATATCTGGAATCTGAGTTGCAGTGAAGCAGACTACCCTGTACTTTGGGTTATCCCTGAAGAAAACATTGAAATTATGGAAATCCCTCCCAGCTGCGCCCATTATGATAACTTTTTTTGTCATAAAAACCTATTGACTTTTGTTGAATAAAAACATTTATATAATGTAATCAAGAATTGATTTCCCGTCTTCGGGTATTTTTCTCTCACAGTAATGGCACTGTAGTATCACAGGATCTCTTGACACTAAATCAAACTTATAATCAATAGGCTCTCTTCTATTACCGTAGATATCCCTAGAATTTGTTATACATCTGTTATTTCCACACTTGACAATTCCTATTATTTCGTCTGGTATATCAACCTTCCTTTTTTCAACAACTTTATAATTCTTAATTATGTTTATCGTTGCATCCGGAGATAGCAATGCAATCTTGTTTGTCTCTTCTGGAGTTAGCTCGACACACTCTATCTTTAAGATGTCTTTTCTTCCCTGTTTCGCCTTTGAACTTTCAACATTAGCCAAAATGCTGTATCTATTATTTTCAAAAACATCCGGATTAAGAATATTGTTCAGAATTGTCAAAGCGCTAGATGGACGTAAGTGGTCTATTACTGTGCCACTTTCTATTTTCTTTACCATGAGCTTATCGTCTTTCATTAAAAATAATTATTAGGGAAGCAAATATTTATCTTTGTAAAACATTTGTACATAAAAAATGATGTGAAAATAGAACCAA
This sequence comes from Candidatus Aenigmatarchaeota archaeon, assembly GCA_021162085.1. Classification (GTDB taxonomy): domain Archaea; phylum Aenigmatarchaeota; class Aenigmatarchaeia; order PWEA01; family JAGHBM01; genus JAGGZI01. Next base: position 446 of record JAGGZI010000030.1, on the reverse strand, counting down.
TACGAGAAGCTCTTATATATTACTCTGGATGAAATGGACATAGCTACAAGCACAGGCTCCGCATGCTCTTCCAAGTCTCTGAAGCCATCAGACGGGAGAGGAAAAGTTGGGAATATATCCTGTGGCGATGTTATGTACTTCTACATCAAAGTTGACAACGGAACGATAACTGATGTAAGGTGGGAAACGCTGGGATGCGCTGCAGCCATAGCAGTATCCTCAATAGTAAGCGAGATGATAAAAGGCAAAAAGATAGAAGAAGTTCTAAAACTGACGAACAAAGATGTCTTAAAGGAACTTGGTGACTTGCCACCACTTAAGATTCATTGTTCTTTACTGGGAATAGATGCCCTTGATGAAGCTATTTATAACTACATGTCAAAAAATAACCTGCCAATTCCAAAAGATTTAGAAGAAAAACACAAAAAAGAAAAAGAAATCCTGGA
>JAGGZI010000057.1 GCA_021162085.1 Candidatus Aenigmatarchaeota archaeon | reverse complement strand
GCTTTAAGATTTCTCATTCTTTCCACAATGATTTGTTTTGTCTGCTTTAAAATCTCCAGATTCCTTTTTGCCTTAAAATACTCCTCTTCTGCTTGAGCTATCTCTAAGTTGAGTTCATATAAAGCCTCATCAAGCTCCCCCATTTTTCTAAGAGCAGCATCAACCTGGATCGTATTTGCTTCCTCTGGTGTAAGAGGTTTTACGTCTCTCATCCCACTTTTCCTTTCTTTCCCCCTATGCCGGCACCCTCGGTTCCTTCCCCCGAGGTTAAAAAATATATGCATAAAAAAAGCGGGCTGCACCCGCATATCTCCCTTCTCTCCGAGGGGAGACACACGGATACAGCCCGCCAGAAGGTTCTTCCTCTGTAGCTAAGCTGTTAGCTTAACCAGAAACATAAGTAAGATCCCTGGGCTTTCGGTCTGCCAGAGGTCCCTCCTCTGTAGCTGGACCTACTTGCCGAGTCTACACTTTGTAGACAATTATTAATATATCCATTTTTTAGCAGGTGTCAAGCCCTACCAATCTCCTTCTATCCATTTACTTTTTTCATCATCCCAAATTTTGTTGTATTTTTTCTTCATTATGAATGCAAGCCAGAGCTCTCCCATAAAGGTAAACTCTTCAGCATATCTCAAATTTTCTCTACACCACTTGCAAAAAGTATTTTGTATCAAAAATGCTGGAATACCGGGAAAAATCATGTCCTGCAACTGATCCTGACGAAAAAGCGGTGTACCCCTATCATCGTAAGGTTCCAGCTTCACTGCTGTTACAATGAGAGTTTCTCCTTCCTTTAGCCAGGTTCTAAATGCCAATGTCTCTGGAACAACAGCAGATAGACCTTCAAACTCCAGCGGTCTATCAGTTGGAACAACAATACCTAAGAAGGTCCTGTACCTGATAAGCGTTCCATACCTTTTCTCTTTTGGCATTTTCATCCATTCTTTCTGGACCTCCTTAGCCTCCTGGCACATCCTGATATACTTTTGTCTTTTATTCATCGAATCTTATCTCCAGAACTAATCTTATCGCCTTGATTTTATCCTTGTTCCGGGATTGCGTCAACTCTCCCCACCTTGCAAGCTCCTCCAGATCACGCAAAAGCTCCCTCTTCTCATCCTCACTTTCCCTTTTTCGATATAAGAAATTTTTAAATTGAAGGACAATATCCTTCATTCAAATGCACCCTCAAATATGTTTATATTTCCACATCAATACCCCATCTACATTAGAACAGCCAAGTTTATCGAATTCAGGATCAAAAAATGTTGTAAATCTTACTTTATCCCAACCAATAATAGGAGCATATAAATCATAGTGAGAAAGGTAGGGTAGATTGTGAGAGACAATATATGCCCAAACATCCATCCAAGACCAGGATCTTACAGGAAAGATCTCCGGCAGTTTTGTTAGTGCTTTCCCTGATTGTATTCGCCGTTTTCTCTTTGGACTCTCCTGCACTCTCAACCCCACAAAACAGACATCATAACCTTCTTTGATAAGTTGTGGGACAAGCTTTCCTAACATATCCTGTCCTAATACATTAAAAGCCCTGCGCCCCAATATCTCGTATTTTACAGAAGTCTCAATTCTCAAATTCACAGCACCCAAAATTTTTGCATTCCTGATTATCTCTTGATGCACCTTCCTGGGGATATAGTATCTGCCATAATCCCAGTGAAGCACCATACAAGAGGCATCCTGCTGAAGCACAAGATGCAGAACGCAAGTTGAATCCTTTCCACCAGAGAAAGCAACATAAGGCTTTTGATATTTCTCAAGAGCGGTGGCAATAATAGTTTTTGCCTCGCTTACCTTTTCTTTGAACTCATTTGATTCACTATGCAGTAAAAAAGTTTCTCTCCATCTTTTTTTCATTTCAGCTTTACTCTTGCTCCTGGAGGAGCACATATACCAATATTTTCTGGCGCCCAGTAAGGAGGACGCCAGGCTACATTTATCTTCTCTGATGTGGATTTTAAAAGGTGCTCTGGTATGGGTCTCATAGCTACCCCATTTGCCACTACACTCCAGTCTTCTTCTGTTCTTTCTATCTTAAAGCTTCTTACTGCACCCCAGCCAACTCGGGTATTATCCCCAAGTCCTGTAACCAAGGAACAGAGTTTTCTCATAACTTCATAATCTCCACAAACATAAAAAGTAACTATTCTTGTGGGTATGTAAATATGCTGAATCATATAGTCTCTAAAAAAACCCGATCCTCTTTGTATCTTTCTTTTACCTCCAGCCCAGCGATCCTCAAATTTTTTATACATTATCTCCAAAGCTTTCCTATCTGTATCAAAAAAAGATACAGATGCATGATACATCCCTTTTGTTTCTTTAATGGGAAAAGGAGGAAGCTCTGTATTTTTCAACATCCTTGAAAAAGGAAATTTTCTCGGCAAAAGATAAAAATCCTCTCCCAGTGCATCAACCATAAGAAGATGAGATATAAGCCCATCAAAGTGCATCCAGGGATGGGTGAGTGTAATAGGAGATGAAAGATAAAAGACAATTTTCAGTGGCTCATAAGTCATTTTCCGCTTTCGTTTTGCACAACCCAAGAGAAATTTATCCAAAAAATACTGAAGTTCCTTCTCAATCATAGTCTTTTTCCTATATTTTCTATAAGTTTTACAATCTCTTCTTTGTTGTTCTTTACAAATTCCAAATATCTCTTTCCAGAAGGTATCTCAGGTTCATATTCAAAAATAACCTCTCCATTTCCCACAGCTCCCATTCCTCCAATAAAAGGAGAAGAGCGAAATACCTCAACAAATCTGCCAAAACAAGATTCCTCCAGTTCCGTTGGATACTCAAGACAAAACCAGTGATAAAACTTTGTTCCAGGGATAAAACATTCATAATCTACTTTCATTTGAGTTGCCTGCTCATCTTCTTCTCTTCCCGCATGTAAATCATCACGCCTTGTATTAAATGACTCATCTGTAAAAGTTCTAACTGGCATCTTTGCTCTCTCATCATTTCTCAGGCTATCTGGAAGATACTTCATATATTCAAGACATACTGGAAAAGCATGTCCCACTTTCAATTTCCCTGGTATCATCTGGTTGCCGATAGCACAACCCAGCAGAGCAACAGGAATAAGATATTTCCTTATCTTCTTTCTCAGTTCCAGATCCACAGTAGCATATGTATCTTCCACCGCCTCCAGTGCACCTCCAGTGAAAAACGTATGATAAACTTTTGTATCAACTTCTTCGGGATTGATACCGATAATATCAAAAAACTCTCTCATCAAAAGCCGCCTTAATTTTCCTCGTATGGCATTCCCATTTACATAAGGAATCGGTACTTCTCCCTGCCCATCTACATATATAAAAATTGTCCTCAAAACTGGTGTGGAGCCAACTTTTTCATTCCCGCCATGATGGATTGTAGATTTTGCAAGCATCCAACCCTCAAATCTTTTAATCATTTAAATCCTCCTTGAATAGATTTTTTTGATTTAAATCAATTTCCTTCAACTCCTTTGCTCTCATAATAGCCCTGACACAAAAAGGAATATGCTCTATTGATAGTGTATTGAGAATATCAACTTGAACCGGTCTCAACTTATCAAGAAGCTTCTGTGCTTCTAAGGGGAGTGTCTGAAGCCCGAAATAATTACACAACTTCGATGCAAACTGATAAAGTGTCCCACGC
>JAGGZI010000034.1 GCA_021162085.1 Candidatus Aenigmatarchaeota archaeon | reverse complement strand
TTCATACTGAGCAATACCTTGTATATTTCCTTCTTGTTCTTTATTTCACTCTCCCCAAGGTCTTCTAAGTCTATTACAGGCTCTAACTTTTCTAGGTTAATGTCTTTTCCAAGTTCACTGAATTCTTCTTTCTTTTTAAAGAACATATTTAAATTTTGGTTTAAGCCTTAAATAAATTTATTTCTATGGTAATTTACTTAAAGATACTATACACTATATATTACGGTGAGTTTTTGAAGAATGAAAGACTACCTTTGAATTGTAAGCCAATTGATGATTTGCTCGGCGGTGGCATAGAATATAAGTCTTTAACGAATGTTTATGGTCCTGCTGGGTCTGGGAAAACAAATTTAGCCATACTTGCATCAATATCATGTGTGGAGAGCGGTAAGAAGGTCATATACATAGATACTGAGGGTGGTTTCAGTGCAGAGAGGCTTTCACAAATGTCAAGGAACTTTGAGAAAATTTCGAAAAAAATCATTCTCATAGAACCGAAAACATTTAAGGAGCAGGAAGAAGTTATTAAGAACTTGGAAAGTATGACCACCAATGACGTTGGGTTGATAGTTCTCGACTCTCTTGTTAATTTATATCGACTTGAGTTAAAGGGTGATAATTTTCAGGAGGTTAATAGGAGGTTGGCTGACCAACTAAGAATCCTTTCAAAAATGTCAAGAGAGAAGAACATACCAGTACTGGTGACCAATCAGGTTTATGCGGACATAGAGAATAACAAGATAGAACTTGTATCAAGAGACATAAGCAAGTATTGGTCCAAATGCCTTGTGGAATTGATAAAAATTGGCAAGGGAAAAAGATTGGCAGTTCTTAGAAAGCATAGGTCTCTACCCGAGGGCAGAGAGGCTGCATTTCAGATAACACAAAAGGGGATTGAACCCATAAAGAAGATCAGTTTGTTCTAATTATTCCCATTCCTCAATACCTTGATTTTCAAAGTAGTTCTTTGGTTTGTAATTAAATCCCTTTCTAGCCTCTTTCACGAAATCCTTTTTTGTTTTATAATGAATAATTCCAGAGCCCAATTGAATACTGTTGGCACCTGCTTTCAGGAACTCAGAGACGTCCTTCTTAGTGACTACTCCGCCACATCCAAATATTTTTTTGTTTGTCAGTTTTCTTGTTCTGTAAACTTGTCCCATTGCCAAAGGTTTTATAGCAGGACCAGATAGACCGCCCAATTTATTCGATATTCCCCAGTCATTCCCTATCAACATAGCTTTCCCAACAGAATTTATATTTGTGTAGAAGTCAGCTTTTTCTGATGAATCTATACATTTTTTAAGAAGTTCATCCGTAGGATAGTATGGCATCTTAAGCCCGAACGGCTTTTCCGTGTGTTCGGAGATGACATCACACATATCTTCGAGTAATTCGAAATCGTATCCTATTGCACTTCCAAGTCCCTTTGCATGTGGACATGATATATTGTATTCCAGAGCATCTGCATATTCTCCAAGATACTCAACCATTTCAATCAATTCTTTTTTGTCTCCACTTGTGAAGGATGCTATGACAAAAATTTCAGTATATTTTTCTTTTAGTTTTTTTGTGATTTCTCCCATCTTTTTGAATCCGGGATTTGGAAGACCCATTGCTTGAATAATTCTTTCACCATCTATAGCCACATTTGGAAAGACATAACCTTCTCTTGATCTGTATGTAGATGTCTTTAGAATAACGCCATCAACACCTGCATTGATCCAATCCTCTAAAGAATTGAATGTTGAAGAATAAATACCAGAAGCATTTGTTATCTTAATTTCTTTGAGTTCCACAAAACCCAACTATTATTTATGACAACTTAAATATAAAAATAATTAGTTAGTTTTAAATTATCTTGATGACAATATTTTTAATGAGTTCTAATTTTTATCATCTTTCTTACTTGGGCAGTTGGGATTTATGCAAAGCACCCATGGTCTCTTACCCTTTCTTATGAGTTTTATCATGGGAGCGCCACAAACCTTACATACTCCAGCAGGCTCTATTTTGCCAACCTGTGGCAATGGGTATGAGACTCTACACCCATCCTTGTATCCTTCGCATCCAACAAATCTTTTCCCTGTTCTCTTTGACCTTATGATTCTTAGATTCCTTCCGCACTCCGGACATTTACCAATTATATAAGAATTGTTCTTTGTTTCTATTAAGGCATCGTAAAGCTCTTCACCAATTTTCTCCTCGTTTTTCTTAAATTCCTCAAGTATTTTTTCAAGTACATTTTTGGCATTTTCTATGACATCTTCTTTTTTATATCTACCGTTTTCAATTCCCTCCATATCTTCCTCAAACTTTCTTGTGAGTCTTTCTGATAGAATCTCTGGACAGTATTTATCCAAAGTTTTCACAATACTCTTTCCGAGAGAGGTTATTCTTATTTTTTTATCCTTTATGTATCCCCTATCGAATAAAGTCTTAATTATCGTGGCACGCGTTGCCTTTGTCCCTAACCCAAGCTTTTCTAACTTCCTCACAAGGGATGCTTCCGTATACCTCTTTGGCGGCTGAGTTTCCTTTTCAAGTATGTCTATTTTTAAAACCTTAAGAACATCTCCCCTTTGTAGTTCAGGGAGAACCTGTTCATCATACTTCACATATTTCTCATAAAATTCAATCCAATTCTTTTCAACAGTTCTCTTACCCTTTGCTAAAAACTTTTCACCATTTATGTCAAATGTCACATCAACAACTTCTCTTATGGCGGGCCCGCCAAACACGGCAAGAAATCTTCTCACAATAAGGTCATAAAGCTTTTTTTCTTGAGTAGTTAATTCTTTTGGTCTTTCTCCCGTTGGAAATATACTTGGATGGGCAGAATCAGTTTTTTTGCCTTCGTTTGGTTTTAATTTACTCATGCCCAATAGCATGTCGGCAAGTCTCTTGTATTCTCGTTGTTTTCTAAGGTTTTTAATTATGTTTTTATAGCCTATTTTCTCAGGCAGTTTCTGGCTTGACGTTCTTGGATATGATATCAGTCCGGATTCGTAAAGGCTTTGAGCCAAATTCAGTGTTTGCGTTGGTGAGAATCCAAATGCAGAATATGCTTCCGTTTGAAGGGTAGTTAAGTCAAATGGATATGGTGGATTTTGTTTGTACTTTCTTTTTGTTACTTTAAAGACAATTGCATCTGAATTTTCACACTTCTTCTTTATACTCAATGGATCCTGATTATTTTTGAATCTTCCTTCTTCATGTTGCGCAATAATTTCACTTTCATCTAATTTCAAATGGGCTTCCATTTCCCAATATTTTTCTGGTACAAATTTTTCTATCTCTTCTTCTTTTTTCGATATTATTTTCAATGTTGGTCCCTGAACTCTTCCTGTACTGAGGACCTTGAAATAATTCTTATGTTTTTTTATTGCAAGTGTTAGCGCTCTTGAGATATTTATGCCGTATAGCCAATCAAGCTTATGTCTTGCTATACCAACATTTATTTGTGGAAAGTCCAAGTCCATGACATTTTCATAAGATTCTCTCAATTCATCCGGGGTTAGTGTGGAGAACTTCATTCTTTTTGCATCTTCAGTTCCGCATATGAACCTCAATATGTTGTATCCTATCACAGATCCCTCATAGTCATAATCAGTGGCAACTACAAATTTATTTGCAAGTTTGCTCAGTCTCTTGAAGTTGTTGAAATATATCTTTGAGAATGCAGAACTCTTGTTCACCTCAAAGGAGGGTGCCCATTCAGTCTCAAATACGGGGTATATCCATCCGTCATCTCCTTTTTGTTTTAGTGTGAATAAATGTCCGACTGCAGGAACAACGAGGATTTTTTCTCCATTTCTATTTATCTCAAACCATACTGCCTTACCATTTTTTTCCTTTTTTACATTTCCATTAGAAAGTGCAGTAGCTATTCTTTCAGCAGCATTTGGTTTCTCAGATATTATTAATGTTGTCATTTATTTCACTGTCTATAGAAAAAGATTGTTAACTAATTTAAAATTTTTCTATAATTCTTGTATTTTTCCATTTGCAATATCCTTTGCTCTTCTGCAACTCTCTAGAGAACCAACGGCAATGATTACATCTCCGGGATATATTCTTGTATTTTTCTTAGGGTCAAATATCCACTTCTTTCTTCTCCTTATGGCAATTACATCAAGTCCAGTATTACTTCTGAACTTCAATTCTCCAAGTGTCTTATTTGCCATTATGGAGTTCTTTGATATCTTCACCCTGACTATTGATTCATCAGTTTCCTTCAATGCAACCTTTATTACAGGGTGAAGTTCCTTACCTTCAAGGACAAGCTCTCCTAAATTCTTTGCAGCGGCAGCAACTTTTTTGGATGTCTCAACAAGCTCTATGACAGATATAAGTCTCTTTGACATTTTCTTAGATATTGCAAACAAATGGAGATATAAATCTTCTTCCAGCTTACTAACACTATCGGATAAAAGAATTACCTCTCTTGCTATGTCTTTGCTCTCAAAAAATACTGCAGAATATGCTAAGTCGAGCATTAGTTCAGATACATTTTTTAGTTCTTCCAAGAGTTCCTTTACATTTTTCCCCATATTTTTTCACACACATTAGATTTTATGATGTTATATTAATAAAATTTTAATGCAAATATTTAAATAGCTTGTACTATGTGAACCGATATAAGTAGGAACAAAACGGACATGAAGTCACTTATAGTTGTTATTGTCGGAATTATTATGTTATCCGGATCTATATTTTTTTTGAATGAAAAGAAACATATGAATACAGATAGAAGTATAAGTGAGGCATCGGCCATAAATCCTGCCATTAGAGATATCAATGAAAATTTTACTATTCCCATGCTTTGAAATCCAAGCGATACACATGCAAAGTGGGCCACTACGCCAGTTATAAAAGAAATGATTATACTCATCAGAAATCCTGCCTTTATGTTTGTCGATAAAACTGGGTTCTTCCTGAATCTCGGGTAGATTGTACCTATGTGGAGACCAGACGTAAGTCTTGTTGACACAGTACCAAGTATGTTACCCCGAGTTCCCATAACGGCAGGAACGAGTATTATTATTCCTGGGAGAACATTTAGATATTCCTGTATGTTGGTTAAAAAGAGCCCTGCAAGTATTTCTCCAAATATGCATAAAAATAAGACTGGCATGGACTGCCTTAAGATTTCCTCAAACAATTTCATAAAGAATTCTTATTTTTTGTAATTAATAAAACTTAATAACTTTCTTTCCGTTCATATATGGCTGCAAAACCTCGGGGATTTTAACCGACCCATCTTTTTGTTGGTACTGTTCTAAGATTGCAATCATGGTTCTTGATGTTGCTATGGCCGTGTTGTTCAGTATGTGGACAAATCCCTTTGGTGGTTGTCCCTCCTTTTCTCTATATTTAAGGTTTAGTCTCCTTGCCTGGTAGTCTGTACAGTTAGAGTTTGACCCAACTTCTCTGAATTTTCCATCCGCCATCCACGCTTCTATGTCATATTGCTTTGCCTGTTTTTTGCCTATGTCACCAGTACAAACATTCACCACTCTGTAACATATTCCAAGTTTTTGGTAAAGCTCTTCAGAATTTTTTTGAAGTTCATCAAAGAATTTCCATGATTCTTCAGGCAGGGAGATTATTAACTGTTCTACTTTGTTGAATTGATGCATTCTGAATAATCCCTTTGCATATTTTCCATGAGTTCCAACTTCTCTTCTGAATGCAGGTGAAATTCCAACTAACTTTATTGGCAGGTCCTTTTTGTTTAAGACCTTGTCTATAAACATTCCGCCCAGAGGGTACTCCGCCGTTGGTATGAGGTAAAGATATTCTTCTTCTATTTTGTAACTTGCCTCTGAAAATTCTGTTGGGTCGCCTATCATAGATTCATATGTTCTTTTATTGATCATGTAAGGTGGCTCAACAAGGGTATAGCCTTTCTTAACAAGAAAATCTATGGCAAACCTCTGGAGTGCCATATCCAGGAGCACCATATCATTCTTTAGATAGACAAATCCATTTCCAGATGCTTTGGCGCCTGATTCAAAATCTATCAAGTTCTTTCCTATTTCGAGATGGTTTTTTGGTTTAAAATTAAACTTGGGCTCTTTGCCCCACCTCCTTATTTCCACGTTATCGTTTTCATCCTTTCCATCAGGAACGCTCTCATGTAAAAGATTTGGAATTTTGAAAAGCAGTATTTTCTTCCTTTCCTCGAGTTCCCTTATCATACCTTCATTCTCCTTCATTTCTTCCTTTATGGACTCAACCTTCTTCATTTCATTAGTTGCATCCTTTTTATTCCTCTTCATCTCTCCTATCTTTTTGCTAAGGACATTTCTTTCATGTCTGAGTTCCTGATTTCTTGTAACCAGCTTCCTCCATTCTTTATCCTTTTCGATCAGTTCATCAAGATATTTCATGTATTCGGGGTCGCCCCTTCTTTTAAGATTCTCTCTAACCATCTCAGGATTTTCTCTGATTAGGTTTATATCCAACATAAGATTACCTTGTTATTTTCATTTTTTTAACTTCTTCGTACAGCTCTTTTGCTTCACCATTTTTGAAGTGTTTTCTTATTGGTTTCAATAATTCGTTCAAATAAAACGCGACAGATTTTTTCAAATCTAGTGGATGCAGTTCTCCCTTTCTATAGAGTTCTTCAAGTTCTTTATAAGTTTTGATTTCTAAATCCCCACCAAATTTTTTAGGTCTCTCTATTTTCATTGAATCAAATTTTTCAAATATTATGTATTTGCAGTATTCAAGTATGGGATTATCTATAACCTGTTTTTTAGGACAATACGCCTTACTTATTTTTCTTTTTATATCATCTTCAGAGTCAGTCATGAAGATTGCTGTTTCTGGCTTTGATTTTGACATTTTCATTTCTATAGCTCTTTCTACAGCATTTTCACTTTTAGGGGGCTTGTTTAAGCCCATCAACATATGATGAGATACAACAACAGGTTTCCAAAACCCAATTTTTTCCCCAATTTCTCTTGCGAGCATATTTACCTTTCTTTGATCCATGCCGAGTTGTGCTATATCCGCCTTCAAATAAAAGATGTCTGCTGTCTGCATGCATGGATATAATATCTGCGAGGCAGAAAGGTTCTCAGATTCCCGTCTCCCCATTATCTGCGCGCATCTTATTATTCTTTTCACAGTGTTTTCTCTTGCTACGTCCATAACAATTTTCCAATAATTTTTATCACCAACAATATCTTTTGACCAGATGAATTCTACGTCTTTGGTTTTTAGCCCACACGCTTTCCATACTTCTATATAGTATTTTCCGGCTGTTTGTATTTTTTCAAGGTCTCCACCGAGTTTATTGTTTGCCCATGCATGCCAATCTGCAACAAGCATTTTAAACTTACATCCAGCTTTTATCATCTTGTTTATGTTTATGGCTCTTAAGAGACCCTGTGCGATATGAACATTTCCAGAGGGTTCAAATCCATCATAAGCTATTGGGTGATTCTTTTCTTTCAAGAGTTTAATGAGTTCTTCCTCTGTAATTATTTCTTCTCCCACTTCCTTAATGAGTTTTACTCTTTCTTCAATTTTCATATAAATAGTTTGTTTTTTCATTATTTAAATTTCCCAATTTTGAATCATATTTATATTATAAATTCTTCAATAATTTCATATGAATTTGAAATTTCTTGGCGGAGCGCGAGAGGTTGGAAGGTCTGGTGTGCTTCTCGATACTGGAACAGAAAAGATTTTGATGGATTATGGAATAAAGATAGTTTCTCAAGCCGAGGGGCCACTTCAAGAGCCGAAAATACCGCTAAAGGTTAATCTAAACCTAGATGGTTTGCTTTTGTCTCATGCCCATCTTGATCATTCAGGATTCGTTCCAAACCTTTATCACAGAGGCTACAGGGGGCCCACTTATTCAACGGCAACCACATTCGACCTCTCAAGAATTCTCCTGAAGGATAGTATAAAGTTGGCCAACTTAAGGAATCAGGAAAAGCATTTTTTCTCCAAGGATCTCAAGATAATGGAAGAAAATGAGTACAGAGTTACATATGGACAATATTTTTACATAGGAAGGGTGGGAATTGGTGTTTATGATGCGGGACATATTCCAGGCTCTGTTACCTTTCATCTCGATACAGGTAAAAAGACAATTGTTTATTCTGGTGATATAAAGTTAAAGGACACTGAGCTTCTCAAGGGACTGGAACCCATAAGAGAAAGAACAGATGTCCTTATGATGGAGTCAACATATGGCGAAAGAGAACATCCAGACAGAGAAAAGCAGGAAAGAGAACTCGTGGGGGATATAAAAGCCACCTTGGAAAATAATGGTGTGGCACTTCTTCCTTCATTCGCTGTTGGGAGAGCTCAGGAGATTCTCTTGATTCTGGAAAAATTCGGATTGATCAACAAGTATCCAGTTTATCTGGATGGGATGTCAATTGATGCAACGAAGGTGATATTAAGGTATCCGGAGCTTATAAGGAATCCACAAGCACTGGAGAAGATATTTAAGACCATAACTAAAGTTCATAACAATAGACAAAGGGATAAAATAATCAATGAGCCATCCATTGTGGTGACAACTTCTGGAATGTTGAATGGTGGTCCAATAGTTCATTATCTGGAGAAGCTATACCAGAATGAAAAATGTTCCCTAATACTTACAGGATTTCAAGTCCCAGGTTCTGCGGGGAGGACGCTCCTGGATACAGGAAAATACATAACGGAAACAGATAACTTCAAGGTGAAGTGCAAAATAAGGTTCATAGATCTAAGTGCTCATGCTGGACGTAATGAATTGTTTAAATACGTTAGGATGATAGACCCAGAAAAAATTCTTGTCATGCATGGCGATGAGTGTGAAAAGTTTGCTGGCGAGCTCAGGGAAATGGGATATGATGCGTATGCACCGAGTATAGGAGAAGTTGTTGAAATATAAACTTATAAATTCTAAACCCTAATTTTAATTCTATGATAGAGATAGATGGTTCTTATCTTGAGGGCGGAGGGCAGATTCTCAGGACAGCTGTATCACTATCTGCGGTTACTGGGCAACCGTGCAAGATTTTTAATATAAGGAAGGGTAGGCCAAATCCTGGTCTCAAAGCACAGCATCTCAATGCAATAGAGACAGTTGCAAGACTTTGTAACGGTAAGTTAAAGGGGAATAAAATAGGCTCCACAACAATTGAGTTCTATCCAGGAGAGATCACAGGTGGAAAATTCTCGGTTGATATAGGAACGGCAGGTTCGATAACACTTCTATTACAAACTATAATACCCCCTGCAATATACACAAAAAAGGAGATAGAAATAGAAATCAGGGGTGGGACTAATGTTATGTGGAGTCCATCAATAGATTACTTCAGGCATGTCTTTTGTAATTTCCTTGATAGAATGGGAGTTTATGTCAAGATAGATGTTCAAAAAAGAGGCTTTTATCCGAGGGGAGGTGGAGTTGTAAGATTTAGAGAAGTTCCAGGTCAAAGACTGAAAAAGTTAAGCATAACTGAAAGGGGGAAGTTTAAGAGAATTGATATATGGTCCGTGTGTTCAAAGGATTTGAAGGGAAGAAGGGTTGCTGAGAGGCAGATAGAAGGATTTAAGAAGGTTCTTAGTTATACCGAGCATGAACATAGTCTTTATACTGATACGTTATCTACAGGATCCTGCATACATGCACATGCTCATTTCGAGAATACAAAGCTTGGTGCCGATTTCATAGGTAGTCCAGGAATGCCTGCAGAGGATGTTGGTATGGAGTGCGCAAAAATATTAAAGGATGAAATGAATAGCGGTGCAACACTTGATAGATGGATGGGAGACCAAATAATACCATACATGGCCCTTGCTGGTGGTGGAGAATTTTCTGCTTCAGAGATCACGAATCATGCCAAAACAAATATGTGGGTTACAGAGAAGTTTCTTCCAGTGAAATTTGAAGTAAATGGAAATATAATATCATGTAAAAAAATGTAAAAAGGGAAGGGAGTTAATTGATCTTTATTTCCTTTCCTCTTCTCTTACTCTTTTCCTTCTTTGGTATCTCTATCTTTAGAACACCATTTTTCATTTCTGCCTTCGCTTCGTCTTCTTCAACCTCTATAGGGAGTAATATTTCTCTGTGGAATTTACCATATCTTCTCTCCTGTCTTAGGTAATTTTTATCAACTTCTTTCTCTTCTTCACTTTGTTCAGCGTCTATTATTAATTTATTGTCAACTATTCTAACAGAGACGTTCTCCTTGTCAACTCCCGGTAGATCTGCTGTGACTACTATCTTATCCTTTTTCTCTGCTATGTCCACTGGGAATGTTGACCCAAAGCCTACACTTATATCAGGAACGCTCCACATATCTCTCATGAATCTATGGATGTCCTCATGAATCCTGCTTAAATCGTCCCAAGGATCGTCTTCCCAGAAGAACCTTATTGGTTTTTTTGCCATTTACACCACCTCCTTATGATTATTTTAGTTTAAATAAACACTAAAAATATTTTAATAAAACAAATATTTAAAATTTTTGGCACAATTCCTGACGATTTCACTTAATTTTTCTAATTATCTTTATTCTGTGAATGGGTATTTTGGATCCGTCTCTGAGAATTAAGAATCTATCTTTCAGGCCGGTTACATCCTCTCCAGGAATATTTTTTTCATCTCCCGGTGCTCCCCTATGAATTATAATGAAGTTGTAATTGGAGATTTCTCCTTCCCATAGAATCTTGTTTATGAATTCTACAATTTTTGATTTCATAAATAGAATTAAATCTTTTCTAATATCTTCTTTATGGCGTCCTTTGCATAGGGATTGTATCTGGATGCCGGTGCACCATGACCAGGTAAGAGAATCTGTATGTCACCAAGTTTTTTTATTTTTCTTAAGGAATTCAGAAGTTCCTTTTCATTTGCTCCTGGGTGATCACTTCTACCAACACCATCGGGGGTCAATATATCATCGCTTATCAAAACCCTTTTCTTCTCGTCCCATAGACAAATTCCACCTGGAGTATGACCAGGTGTGTGGATGACATTGAACGTGTAGTTTTTTGTCTTTATTTCTTCTCCCTCTCTTAGAATTCCATCTGCTTTTACGCCTTCATATTCTGCATCGTACTCTTCTGCCATTACACCATTCCCTGTTTCAAGTGCATTCAGGTCATTCTCATGGACGAAAACTTTTGCGCCGGTTATTTTTTTCCATTCCTTTGCGCCGCCACAGTGATCAAAATGAGCATGAGTTATAACTATCATCTTTATCTTTTTAGGGTCTATTCCATATTCTTCCATTTGTGCCAACGTCTCTTCTATGAAGAAGCCACTCCCACAATCCACCAAGAGCTCGTTGTCTATGCAAAACATGTTTGAATCGAATTCGGCGCCATCCAATAGATAAATTCCATCAGCGATCTTCATATATCAAAAACACACATTCATCTTTAAATAGATTTCCATATTAAGAAGAATAAGTTTAAAAACATATCTCTCAATCCATTTTTTTGTAAAGTTTTCTGTATGCATCGAGTCCAGTTCTAACAACTTCCTTTATATCTTTCTGAGTTAACTTTCCGGGTCTTATGTCCTTTAATTGTTTTACGACCTTGTTACATTCCTTTTCAACCATCTCTGGTACAAATTCTCTGTATCTGATCTTCCTATTTAGTTTGACTTCAAATGGAATCCACTCAATTCTGTAGCCTATATAGGATATTATGGTATCGGCAAGGTTATTCTTATTTATTTTTCTTATTCTCTTTGGTTTGTAATATTTGCGAAGTTCTTCAAGTTCTTCCTCGAATCCAGATTCTATGAGGAATTCGTCCACTATTATATCTTTCATGCATAGGATGAAGAATGTGGTTAGTTTTATCAGGTCATTTAAAACAGTTCCATAATCTTTCCTTATGCGCTGCAGGGTTTTAATTATGAACGGCCACTGTTTTCCACCAACTCTAGATATCTTTGGTTCAACTCCATATGACTTCTCTATTGTATGAGAGAATTCGTGTGCAATCAGTGCCTTTGCTGCTTTATCATTTCTTAGAACCGGATCATTTAGATTAATCATTATTACAGCGATTTTCTTGTTCTGTACTGAGAAAGATGAAAGGTCTTCTGAAAGCCATTTCTCAAGTTTTCCATATTGCCTGCCATGTGGAACGTTCTCTGCATCTATTATGTTCAAAAATGCCCTCTTTGGGTCCTCGGTGAAAAAGAACAATACATTCTTAACTCTTGGCTTTTTGTAGATTCTTTCCACAACTTCATCTACAAATCTGTATAATTTTTTAACACTTTTCTTCTTCGAGTCCGTCTTCTTAATCACTTTCATAATAACCAATATCTCTTTGACTTTTTGTTCTTGAGTGCATTTTTGTATATAGAGTTAAACTCGCTAACTCCTGTGTGTGTTCCACCCAACCCAACGATGAAATCAGAGACTATTGTATCAGTTCCGTAAAGGGCGGATTTTATTTCTGGATATAGTATTCCACCATATCCAGGAGCTACGTTGTTATCTATAACTGCAACTGTCTTGACATCCTTAAGAATTTTTTTAATTTCTTTTTCCGGGAAGGGGCGGTAGGTTCTTATCCGCAATAATCCAACTTTCTTTCCTTCGGACCTTAATCTGTTCACAGTTTCCTTTATTGTGGTTGACAATGCTCCCATACTTACAAACACAAAATCAGCATCATCGGTTTTGTATTTTTCCACAAGACCATATGACCTTCCAAATACCTTCCCAAATTCTTTTCCAACATCTTTTATTTTTTTCAATGCATTTAGTTGGGCTTTGTGTTGCTGTGCCCTGAATTTCATGTAGTCCTTTCCCATTGCGCCTATTCCCTGACACATTGGATCGTCTGGATTCAGTACCACATGAGGCTTATATTTTGGTAGGAATTTTCTAACAGTCTTTTGGTCTGGTATGGACACGGGCTCCCTTGTATAAGATTGAATAAATCCTTCCATGTTTATCAGTGTTGGCAGCATAACATTCTTGTCTTCAGATATTTTGTATGCCTGAATTATGCTATCAAGAACCTCTTGATTGTTGTGCGTGAAAAACATCAACCAACCAGAGTCTCTCATCGCCAGCATGTCATTGTGGTCGGTCCACAGTGTTATCGGTGCCGAAAGTCCCCTGGAGACGTTAACCATCACAATTGGCAATCTCATTCCTGATGCTACATACATTACTTCATGCATATAAAGTGTTCCCTGAGAAGACGATGCGGTAAACGTTCTAACTCCTGTTGCCTCGGCTGCAATTGCTGCGGACATCACGGAATGTTCTCCCTCAAGGTTGACAAATTCACCATTCCATTCACCATTAACCTTCCACCTGGCGAGTGTTTCTATTAGCTCGGTCTGTGGAGTTATTGGAAAGTTCGGAACAACTTTAACATCTGATAAGCGCACTCCCCATGCAGCTGCCATGTTCCCATCCATAACAGTTTTTTTCATTTCATTTCTCCTCCTCATGGAAATCTCTTTTCATATTAATTGCCTTTACAGGACAATTATCAGCGCACACACCACATCCCTTACATATTTCGTAGTTTATCTTGGGATGGCCATTCTTGTCAATCGTTATAACATTTTCAGGACAGTACAGCCAGCATAATTTGCACTTTATACATTTCTCTTCATTTATAATTGGTTTGAACACCCTCCATTTACCAGTTTTTTCTGTTTTTGCCTCCTCTGCCTTAAGAGCAGGAATCCCCTTTTCGTCAAGGTATTTTATTTTTTCATCCTCAATCATACAACCAACTCATTATAGCATACTTCTACAACATCTTTGTTTTTCTTTATCAGATTTTCTTTACCTTCTTCTGCAAATTCTTTTTCAATGGACTTTTTAAGAATTTCCAAAGGAATTTTATTGAAGATCTTTACAAATGCTCCAAGCATTGCAGTATTTGGTATGGGGATGCCAAGAACTTTCATAACTATACTCGTGGCATCTATTGTGTAAACCTTGTATTTTGTCTCCTTATCGACGAAATGACTAGGATATTTGTTGGTGTTTATGAGCATGATTCCACCTTCTTTAAGTCCGTTCTCAGCCATGTCAAAATCCAGTGTATCATCAAGAAGTATAACGAAATCAGGCTCGAATATGTAGCCCCTCTCAAGTATTTCTTTCTTATCAATCCTTACGAACGATGTAACCGGAGCTCCCCTCCTTTCTGCCCCATACATTGCAAAGCTTTGGACCTGATAACCGGATAAGAATGCAGCCTTTCCAAGGATGTGAGCGGCAAGCTTAACTCCCTGCCCCCCTCTTCCGTGAAGTCTTATTTCATACATAAAATCACTTTATTATCCTTACATCAACCGCCCATACCTTTTTCTCTTCAACTATAATTGGGTTTATGTCCATTGCTTTGATATGTTCCTTCTCGATCATCTTGGCTACCTTTAGGAGTATGTCAACTATAGGGTTTATGTCATACTTCTTACCACGATATCCACTCAGTATTCTGTATATCCGCGATTCTTCTATCATCTTCCTTGCATCTTTTTTTGTTATTGGACAGACTCTAAATTCAATGTCGTTAAGTATCTCCGTGAATATTCCACCTGTTCCAAAACTTACACACGGGCCAAAATGTTCGTCGGTTATTCCACCAATTATAGTTTCAATTCCTCTAACATACTTTTGTATTATCACACCTTCGGCATTCTTTATCTTCATCAATTTTTTAAACGCTTCTGTGAGTTCCTCTTCGTTTCTTATGTCAACAATTATGCCACCCACGTCTGTCTTGTGAATTATTTTTGAAGAATAAACCTTCATGACTACAGGATAAAGTTTTTCAGAAAATTTTTTTGCTTCCTCAAGGCTTTCAACCAATTTTTGTCTGGGAATTGGAATCCTGTACTTTTTAATTAGTTTTTCAGTTTCTTGAAAGGGTAACATAAAATAAAATTAGTTCACCTTATATAATAAATTATATGTTATAAAAGAGAGTTATCGAAAAACGAGAGACCATCAATTCTCTTCTCGTTCAGATATCCAAGATACGATGATATAATGAAATTCCTTTCTCCAATTGTGAGTCTTTTCTTATATCTCTTTTTTATGAAAGTTTTGGTAAGGTTTTCATCAAACGATGCAAGCTTTTTAGTGGGGCCTGGAAACAGCGGATAAATTGGATCTTCACCTTTCTCTGGTAATTTTTTCATTGCAGCATGATATGCAGCCACAATATGGGGGCACACGTAGTTTTCAGGATTCACGTATTTGAATGATGTGAACCTATCGTACAAATGCCCTTCACAGCCGCAACTACAATTGTAATTGTTCCAATCAGAGAAGAAGTTCTCGCCATCTCTTTGTAAAACACTTTCGAACACAGAATATTTATATTCCATGCTTCTTGATGGTACCTTTGCTGAAATCATCTTCTGTGACTTTCTACCTCTGTAAAATTTAACGTCTATGTCGTATGCTGCATATATTTTTAAACCATCAATTATGCTTGAGAATGGGACAAATACAGAACTCTCGGTTCTTTTATTTTTCCATTTATATCCTCTTTTTGGTCTATTAATTTTTAAATTTCGAAAATATCGAGGAAATACTTTCCATGGAGATCCTATAGTATTTTGTATTTTAAGTTCTGGACCTCTTTTCATAAACTCTCTCGAATCGTTCAATATTTCATGGGTCTCTATCACAAGTATCTGGTTTTCATCAAGATTCTCAACACTTTCAATTAAGGTGTCAATGTCAGGTGAACGAATTACAATTTCTTCATACCCATCATATTTACTTATTCCAGGGTAATCGCTCCATTTCAAATACATAATTAGGTATTAGTAGAAAAAGGATAAATTCTTGTATTTAGGGTATTACCGAACAAAAACATCAGTTTTTTAAATAAAAACTCACTAATTTTAAGCATGAAAAAGATGTTATTATTAATTCTTGTTTTGTTATTATTCATACCAACAGTTCTAGCGGATGGGATTTACATACCTCCAGACTACTATCATTGGCAAAATATGGTTCAGCACCATCAGATAGCAACTGTTGATTTCAATCCAGACGAGAACATAGCAACCATTCACCTTTTCATATCAGTGGAGGATCTCACAGGAGAATCAAGAAAGATAAAATGGGCAATACCATTTGAATACAAGCCATTTGGATTGAATGCAACAGACACAGTACTTGGAGACTTTGAAAATAAATACAAGGTTAATTCCACCGAGAATTTAATTTCAGATATTAATAAAGCAAGGCGAGCAGAGTATATGTATTCAGACTCTCTTAGCGATTTTCTTACAATTTTTTTCTTCTCACCGTTCTTTGAAATTTATACGCCAGTGCCATATGCTGTTATGAAGGGCGGTGTGGAGGCACTTCGGGCGAACTCACCAGGATGGGTTCTATCTGAGGTTCAACAATTTGGTTCAACAAGAGTTCTGGTTTACCGCATATTTTCTGAAAAGGGAGCAAGCAACTTGGTTCAACATGTTGGTTTAGATGAGAGCGTTTTAAAGGCATTTAGAAGGTATGATGATACCTATCTTTATGTAATAGAACTCGAGCCAAAGTCAATGATAGGTCAAGAGACAAAGAGCTACTTAGAGAAAATATGTCCAAGCTCTTATAAGTCATTCATTTCCCAATTACAAAGAAAATATGGATACTACAACAAGGATAAATGGACTGAAGAATGTATAGACGAATGTAAGAGTATCACACCAAGTTGTGATTATGTAGAAATACAGAAGTCAATAGAGGATTTAATAAAATCTGGTGCAGAAAGGAAGGAGGCTGAAGAAAGTGGAGTTGTTGTAACTTACAAGGTACCTCTTGAATACAAGGATGGTAAGTATGAATTCTGGTATCCACTTGGCACGGGAGAGGCATGGGCAAAGCCAATGGATGATGTAAGAGTTTATGCATTTGTTCCATATGATTACAAGGTATATGGTGTTTATCCGAAGCCACAAACGAATGAGACTATGGATCAGTGGACTTACGTATGGAGATACAGGAATTCTAAACCCTCATCTGATTTGCAGATGGTATTCACTAAGGCATCAGAGAAAGAGAAGAATAAAATGATTTTAGATGCGCAAAACAAAAAAGCTCAAATAAAGCTTGCTTCTGATGTATCAAAGAATAGCATGCTCTTTGTTGTGACATTCTTTTTGATTTCATGGTTTGTAATATTCCTTTTGCTCAATAAAAGAATATTCAAGATGAAATATAATGAGGATTCCTTGAGACAAGGACTGATTTCAATAGGGGCATACGTAGCAGGTTCATGGGGGATATCGCTCACCATAGTGGGTGTATTCGTTGCTCCTTTGGTCGGTGCGGGGCTCATGGGATATTACTTACTAAGGCTTCATAAGAAGAAGCAATGGAAGAAAATAATTTTGTTTGTAATCCTCCAATTTGTTTTAACAACAATATTATTTATGGGAATTTCGATGAGTATTTATTGGTGGCTTGATAGTCTGAAATTTTAATTATCTCAAATATTTTCTGGCAAGATACAATGGCTCGGGTAATCTATGATTCCTCATGGAATTCTTTATAATCTCTAATGATGTTTTTAGGGAAACCATGTGTCCGGGAGAAATGTAGATGTTCTTTAGTTTCCATCCAACTTGTTTTCCCATGTAAATTATTTTATCATCTTTCACATAACCACACAGCAACCTTTTAGTTACACCTATTGTCGGTACGTTAATTAAAATGCCTAAATGTGATGCCATGCCTAAGTGCCTTGGATGGCAAATACCTGAACAATTTAAAATTAGCACATCAGGTTTCTTTCTTAACTTCTTGTAGGCAGATATTATTGGTGGACCCTCCCTAAATGTAAGGAATCCTGAAATGTAGGGAAAGCTTGTTTTGATTTCAGAATGCGCTCTCTCAAGAATTTTTATGTCAGGAAATGAACAAACAACAATACCAGAGATTACAATGTTCTTAAAAGAAATAGAGCTAGCGCCACCAATAACATCTATATTTTCAAATTTATCTTCAAGAATTAGTTTTCTTGAGAGTTTTTCTTGTATGTCTTCAAGATATTTCATTTTTCTTCTGTTTCTTCTTCCGACTCTTTCACTGCAGGTGGATTTATGTGTTTAACTATGACTATATCACCAACTGACTGAACCATCTGATACGGAATTATAACTCCTCTCTTGCCGCCAACTATTTCAGCCAAATATGAACCTCTTGCAGCTTCTATAACAAGTGATCTTACTCTGAATTTTGTAAGATCCACCTTTACGTCTCCTACTTTTCCACAATAAACTCCCTTGGTTGTAAAAACATCTTTTCCAAACATTTCAGATAAATTCTTCACATTAATTGGCATAATTCTACCCCCTGACAAACATTATTTATTAAAGCTTTATTATTTATAAATCTTAAGAATATTTAAAGCTTATATATGCTGGGGTGGCCGAGTGGTTTAAAGGTCGATGTGCATGAGTGAATGATTGCAATTTTCTGCACACGATCAAATACGGCGCTAGCCTGCTAAGCTAGTGGGGCACGTCCCCTCGAGGGTTCAAAACCCTACGGAGGGAACACATTTCCCTCCTTATGGGAATATCCTCCCATTGTTTTGCAAATGCTTTTGCATTTGCCAATTATCTTTAGGGAAGATATCAGGAATATCGTAAAACTGAAAGGAACCGTAGGTTCCTTGCGGGTTCGTGAAAGTCCCTCCCCCAGCGCCATGCTTCAGTTCACGTATTTTTATTTCTTTCATGTCAAATAATAATTATGGGAGAGAACGCACTGGTCTATAGTAAGGATTTGAAGAATTATGATTTCGGTCCCGGACATCCCTTCAGGGGTAGCAGATTTTTGGAATTCATGAAGGTTTTTAAAGAAAATAGATTTGATAAGTATTTTGATATAATAGAGCCAAAACCTGTGACTGAAGAGGATTTGTTGCTTGTGCATACAAAAGAATATATAAACAGGGTCAAAGAAGGCAAAGGCATAGATTTAGACACCCCATTGAGACCAGAATTATATGATGCTGCAAGACTGATAGTTGGTGTATCAAAGCTTGCTGGAGAATTGGTGTGGAATGGAGATTACAGGAAGGTCATAGGAATAGGTGGCGGACTTCATCACGCTAAGCGCTCAAGGGAAGCTGGTTTTTGTATATTCAATGACGTTGCAGTATGCGCTAAAAACTTGATTAACAAAGGAGCGGAAAGAATTTTAATTCTTGATACAGATGCCCATGCTGGAGATGGAACATCTGAAATATTTTATTCTGACAATAAAGTTCTCTTCATAGATTTGCATCAGGACCCGAGGACGCTTTATCCCGGAAAGGGATTTATAGAAGATATGGGAGTTGCCAATGGATGGGGATACACAATTAATGTTCCAATGCCGCCGGGAGCTTCTGATAAAGCATACGAATATGTTCTGAACGAGATTTTCGAGCCACTTGCGCTAAAGTTCAAGCCAGATGTAATAATAAGATATGGTGGCTCAGATCCACATTTCTCTGATCCATTAACAGACCTGGGATTAACACTCGATGGATTTAGAAGTATAGGTGAAAAGGTTAGAGAAGTCTCAGAAAGGGTGTGTAATGGAAAAGTAATTGACCTTATGGTGAGCGGGTACAAAAATGAAGTTCTACCATATGCATGGATGTCTTTAATGGCAGGACTAACAAATATAAATGCTGAATTCAAAGATTCTTTTAAACCTGACGTGTATTCGGGACTTGATGAAACAAAAAATATTGTGAGCAAGATAAAAGAGAAAGTCAGGTTTTATTGGGACGTATGAGGTGAAAAAATGAAATACAAGGTAAGGGATATCGGCCTTGCTGAGGAAGGAAGGAAAAAAATAGAATGGGCAGAATCAAGGATGCCTGTTTTGATGATGCTTAGAGAGAAATATTCCAAAGAGAAGCCATTTAAGGGAGTGAAGATAGGTGGTTCACTTCATGTGACAAAGGAGACTGCTGTTTTGATAAAGACCCTTGTGGCGGCAGGTGCGGAGGTAGCATGGAGTGGATGCAATCCATTGAGCACTCAAGATGATGTTGCGGCTGCGCTTGCAGAGGAAGGAATCTCCATATTTGCTTGGCATGGAATGAACAGAAAAGAATTCTATTGGTGTATTGATAGAGTTTTGGAAATAAAACCAGATTTGACCCTGGATGATGGCGCAGATCTCATATTCACACTCCACAACAAGTATCCAGAACTTGCAAAGAATGTTATGGGTGGGACAGAGGAAACCACCACGGGTGTTCACAGATTGAAGTCCATGGTAAGAGATGGAAAACTCATGTATCCTGTGATAGCTGTGAATGATGCCGAAACCAAATGGGATTTTGATAACATATATGGAACGGGTCAATCCTCGTTGGATGGCATAATGAGGGCCACGTCAATTCTCCTCGCAGGAAAGAACTTCGTTGTAGCAGGATACGGTCACTGTGGAAAAGGAGTGGCAAACAGAGCAAGAGGAATGGGAGCAAACGTGATAGTTACTGAGGTTGACCCAATAAAGGCGCTTAAGGCAAGGATGGATGGATTCTCTGTAATGACCATGGATGAGGCAGCAAAAATAGGTGATATATTCATCACTGCTACAGGTATGAAAGATGTCATAGTTAGGAGGCATTTTGAAAAAATGAAGAATGGCGCTGTTGTTTGTAACACAGGTCATTACGATTGTGAAATAAATATACAGGATCTGGAGGACATTTCAGCAAGTAAGAGAGAAATAAGACCTAATAACGAGATGTACAAGCTAAGGGATGGAAGAAAAATTTATCTCCTAGCAAAGGGAAGACTCGTGAATCTTGCAGCTGCAGAGGGGCATCCAAGCGAGGTCATGGATATGTCCTTTGCAAACCAGTTTTTATCTCTCAAGTACATTCTAGAAAATCATAAAAAACTTGAGAAAAAGGTATATGAAGTGCCAAGTGAGCAGGATCAGCTAGTAGCCACTTTAAAGTTGAAGAGTATGGGAATAAGTATAGACTCTTTAACAGATGAGCAAAGGAAGTATTTAAATTCATATAATGAGGGAACTTAATTAATATAAAACCAACCGACATACATATATAGAATTAATTCATGGGCCGGTGGTCTAGAGAGACCCTTTCTTTTCACAAAAGAAAAGAGAGGGTTTGGGGATTGGCTATGACGCTGCCCTTACAAGGCAGAGGTCGGGAGTTCAATTTACTGACGCGCACGAAGTGTGCGTATGTCCGAAGGACGCAAGGCGGAAGCCTGCTGGATATATCTCCCCTGGCCCACCAACAACCTTTTCTTAGAAAGAAAAGAGTTGTACGAAAAGAAATTTAAATACGCTCCCGTAGTCTAGGAAGCCTTTCTTTTTCACAAAAAGAAAGCCTTCAGGAAAAGAAAAACTTCCTTGAAGTTGGCGAAAGAAAAGAAAGGTTTGGGCAATGGCCAAGGATGTCGGCCTTTCGATTAGAATCGAAAGGGTTGAGAACTTTTGGTTCAGTGATAGAAGACAGCCGAAGACCCGGGTTCAAAAACAAGCCCTTTTTCAAAAAAGGTCTTGTATTCCCAAAAACTTGGAAAACTCTCCAAGTTTTCCTGATATTTTTAAAGGAAGGGAAGATATCAGGAATATCGTAAAACTGAAAGGAACCGTAGGTTCCTTGCGGGTTAGTGAAAGTCCCGGCGGGAGCACCATTTTTATTTTATTATGAAAAGCAGAATTAGCTAATTTCTATTTAAATGGCTCCGAAACCTTTATATTTGGAAGTTTTAATAACTATCATAGAAAGGGCCAAAAGCCTAAAATAGTGGAGGTGTGAAAGATGGCATTGATAGTAAAGAATGCTGTAAAGGACCTAGTAAAAAAATCAAACAACGTAAGTGCTGATTTCTATGATGCTTTGGATGCTGAAGTAAGAGCTTTAGTTAAAAAAGCAGCTGAAAGAGCAAAAGCAAATGGAAGAAAAACCATTCAAGCAAGAGACCTTTAGGATGGTCTCTTTCTTTCTCTTTCTTTTTTTAATCACAATCTTTATAAATTTCTGTTTGACATTAATTATTATCATATGCGGGGGTACCCAAGAAAGCCTTTCTTTTCACAAAAGAAAGGGACTTTAGGAAAGAAAACTTCAGTCCAATTTGTGAAAATGGAAAGGTTCTGGGAATGGCCAAAGGGGCAGGACTTAAGTTTTTGACTTAAGTGTTGAGTTCCAATGGAACTATGAAATAAGAAATTTTGAGAAATCCTGTGGACGTAGGTCCTTCGTGAGAAACCCCTTTTCTTTCACAAAAAAGGCGTTTACGTTCAAAATAAACTTTAATTCAAGCAGTGAAAAAAAGAAAATGGGTTCATGAATTCGAAACCTATGTCGGATGTCTCACCCCCCGCACCATATTAAGATGATTGTAATGGGTATTGTAGTTGCAGTTGTAGGAATGCCTGGTTCTGGAAAGAGCGAAGTTGTGAGAGTGTTCGAAGAGCAAGGATTCTATCGGGTTTATTTTGGCGAACCGGTATTCGATAGATTGAAGAAAGAGGGTTTAGAAGTTAATGAGAAAAACGAGAGGCTCATAAGGGAGAAGATGAGAGAAGAGGGTGGTATGGGAATTATGGCAAAGTTATCAATACCAAAAATTGAGGAATTTTTAGAAAGGGGTAATGTCGTAGTCGAGAGTATGTATTCCTGGGGAGAGTACAAAATTTTAAGAAAAAAATATAGAGATAGATTCAGAGTTGTTGCTGTTTATGCCTCACCTAAAACAAGATATTCAAGACTTTCAATAAGGAATGTTAGACCACTGAGTTTTACTGAGTCAGAGAATAGGGATTACAGCCAGATAGAGAATTTACATACTGGAGGACCAATAGCTATGGCAGATTTCATAATAATAAATGAGGGTACCTTGGGCGAATTAAAGAAAAGCACTGAAGAGCTGATACGCAATTCAATCACCAATCTTTCGTAGAATTATTTTTAAAGCCTTCTTATAGGGAAATTTTATATATTTATTTTAACACCATTTACTTAGTAACACCCCCAAATGATTGATATGACAAGAAGAAATTTAATAGGTTTTAGTATCTCCATTTTTATAGGATTATTAGTATTTTTGAACTTACAGAGCAACGCCTTAGCGGCAGAGTGGTGGAATTCTACATGGTACTACAGAATTCCAATAGAGATTAATTCTACCAGTTACGATAGAGAAGACTGGCCAATAGAATATAACATAAACTTCACGTCAATACTGGAGAATCTCAACGTTTCTGATGATTTTGACGAAAACTCTACAAGGGTTTTTGAGTATAATTCATCAGGGAGTCTCCTATATGAAGTTCCGAGTCAATTTGATGAGGCAGACAATTTTAACGCTTCAAACAATGCTGTGGGCAAGGTAGTTTTCCTTATGAACGGAACGACACCCAGTAATACAAAGAGATATTATTACATATATTTCGATACCATAGACAGACAAAAGCAAGGTGCATCGTATCCAACGAACCTTTCCTATTTCTGGAATGGAAAAGAATTCAATGTAAACAACACATATTTGAGCTGGTATGTAGATACATCAAGAGGGGAAGACACGTCAGGTTTGTATGAGGTTGTTGACTACGAGGGCAATGACATATTCTCAATACCTGGCTCAAATGAAAGAACAATAGAATACATGCAATACTCAAACGGCACCTAT
Source organism: Candidatus Aenigmatarchaeota archaeon (assembly GCA_021162085.1). GTDB lineage: Archaea > Aenigmatarchaeota > Aenigmatarchaeia > PWEA01 > JAGHBM01 > JAGGZI01. Next base: position 21,241 of record JAGGZI010000034.1, on the reverse strand, counting down.
AATTTTTCTTTTGATTTGAATGGAAGCGCAATTTTCAAATATGTGGGTCCTGTAAGGATAGTGGTTGAGCAGGTAGGAAACGAAACCATATGGAACCATACCGAAAACATAACCGAGGGAAGAATAGAAAAGAAGTACATATTCTACAGGAAAAAGCAATGGATAGTTGTGGAGCAGAATTTTACTAATGAAGCAAATTATCCTATAACAAGAAATTCTACAGGAGCAGGTGCCTTAGCCATGGATGTCGTTAGGGCGGGATTGGCATGGACTTCATCGGGTAATTCAACAGAACCAGGTTCGTGGCAATGGTTTGCTTCAACATTTGCAAGTTCTCATGTTGGTTTGATAAATGTGAATTCATCTTCAATTTTCTGGGCAGCCGATAGAAACAGCACTTACGAGAGAATGGGAATAGAGCTTAACTCAACGACTGTACAACCCAATGAATCAATATGGGATAAGGCAGTACTTCATTTTAATAGTCCAGCAAGCATAGGAGGTACACCATCGGATACTCAGGTTAAGGATTTAAGGGATAGATTATTGAATCCTGTCATCATTTCTCAACAATCACCGGAAAGGTGGAGTGTAATAACAAAAACAAACACAGATCACAATACTTACAATAGAGGTGAGTCGGCCAAAATGACAGTAAATGTAACATATGATCCCGGTGACTTGGTTAGTTATGTAAATGCTACACTTAACATGGGAACTGCAAATACAGGAGATGATGAAACTATAATACTTTACGATGATGGTAATCCATCACACGGTGATGATGTAGCAGGGGATAAGGTTTTTTCAAATTATTTCAACTTCACATCATCGTATACAACAGGGGTGTGGAACGTAACTACAAGGGCATACGACAGCGGGGGATATTTACTTAATTCAAGCAGTGCATCATTCAATTTGACCGATGAATACTTTGTTAATACAACAATCTTAAATCCGTCTGGCCTTGTTGGAAGAGTAGTCAATGCAACTATATTGGTTAAAAATTACAGGCAGGATGAATGGATTGCCAATGCATCTTTGAATTGTTCTTGGGACTCCACTTATGTTGATAATTATACAGATTATGGTAATGGTACGTATTCATTAAGTTTTACGGCACCGTCCTATTATGGTACATTTGTCTTGAACTGCACTGCAGAAAAAACAGGAAGTCATGGGTGGGATACCGACATATTCAGCACAGAGGATGTTAAAACGAACATAAGTGTAAATTTTACTTTCGCTGTCAACGGATTTACAGCCGGTAACATAACACTTTATCAAAATCAATCATTTGAAGCCGTTGTTAATGCCACGAATATAGGGAATGGCACGGCTTACGACGCTAATGTAACTTTATCATTACTCCCCCGGTGGTCTGCAAACTCAACGTTTGAGAACCTTGGAAATATATACATAGGGGATTCTGCTTCAAAACCTTTTATGATAACTATACCAAAGGCAACACCACCTGGAAATTATGTGATCAATGCCACGGTAAAGTGGAAGAATCCTGGTGAAACATATAATACAAGTTATGGAAGTTTAAATGTCACCGTGACATCAAATCCATTGGTTAACATTCCAGAAGATTTTCTCTCAAAGTTCGTTCCTACCGGACAAACTGAGGTTGTCGGTAACTTCACTGTGATGTCAATTGGTAACGATAATATAACAAATGTGAAGTTCAATGTGACCGGACTCAATGACATGTCCTTCAGTTTCATACCAGAGAACATATCGTCTCTTGGGATGAACAGTAACCGATCTGTTCAGATATCAGTTTTTGTTCCCTCTAACCATCCAAGAGGAATATTTTATGGGAATCTGAACGTTACTACATCCAACGACGGATGGGATAACCTGACATTGGAGATAATTGTTCCAGAGACCAATATGAGCATAGAATCAGAGCCAAAAAGCTTCATCGCCGACAATATAACATGGTATGATTATCAGAATTTTACGGTAGTTATAAATACTACAAATATAGGTAATGTAACTGCCTTCGATGTAAATGTAACTCTAAACCTACCACAATACTGGATTTCAAATTACACAAATAACAAAGTATTCTGTGGTAATGTTAGCGCAGGCGATACGTGCTCAAAGCCATTTTTAATTTCAATTAAGAGAACAACACCAGGGGATTATCAATTCAACGCTACAACAGAGTGGCTCAATCCAGGCATAGGGACAAATTCAAATCAGACAAGTATTAATGTGGCAGTCGAGTCCAATCCTATGATATCAATAGACAAAAGTTATATTTATGGCTCAGCAGAACACGGAAAAGAATCAACATTGGGTAATTTCACATTAAGGAGTATAGGAAATGACGTTGTCACAGGAATTGAATATAATGTTTACAATCTTTCTGATTTCTCATTTGAATTCATATCGTCACCAACAATCTTGTCTGCGGGAGAGAACCAAACAATTAATGTGAATGTTTCTGTTCCGTTGGGTTACGATCCAGGTAACTACACAGGAATATTGAACGTTTCTTCATATAACGATGGATGGGATACTTTAACTCTAAATGTTTCAGTTCCCATCAGCAGAACATGGACAATGAATCCCAAGTCCAAGGTACAGCCAACATATCAAGATGAAGGTAAGGTTACAGATGTTATCATAAAAAATACAGGAAACAGTGAGATAAATTTCACAATATCACCATCTGAGGCAAATCATACTTACGTCAATGTAACCAATTTTACTATTGAGAAGCAAGGAAATTATACATTCTCTGTATGGTGGAATGTAACAGGTTCACCGAAGGGATATTATAATTCTACGTATGTTGTTCAGGCTGTGCAAGTTGCATCACCCCAAACCCAAGAACTAAAAATATATCTTGAGCCTTATGCTCATCCATCTATAAACATATCACTTCAGCCAAATGTTACCGAAGAGTTTGGTTCTTTGAATATCTATGCCAATGTTACAGATTTGTCTGGTACTGGAATAGCGTGGGCAACCGCAAATGTGACAAGCCCTAGTGGAAGGAAGTACAGTGAAGAAATGACATTGGTTGGAATTTATTCAAACATATATGAGTATTGGATTCAGTATCCAGACGGATGGGGGAACACAACCCTGCCAGGACAATACACTGTAGAAGTTTATGCAGAGGATGGTGTGAATATGATGGGCAATTCCACATCATCATTCTACGTATATCCTAAACTTATCACGAATCTTAAAACGGGATGGGAAGATTATTTTGTTGGTGAGTCAGGTTCCATTTATTACAATGTAACTGATGGTGTTGGTGAGCCATTATCAGCAAACATTACATTAACCATGTATGATTCCCAAAACAATAAAAGATTTGAGGAAAATTATCAGACAAATTCCAATGGTACTCTTGATTTAATACCAACCTTTCAGGTACCATCTGATGCTCCGTTGGGACAGTATAAATTGAGCTCTTTCACAACTTATTATGATGATATAGGCAATATACTAATAAACGATACATGTGATTATAACTTTAATGTTTATGAGAGATATTCTAGCGAGTTTGAAACAAGCGTTGTGTGGTACCCTGATAATATAATGAAATTTTATTTACTTTTGTATACAACAAATACAATTCAAGAGCCAGACAATATTACCTTAGAGGTATTTGACCCAGCTCAGAATTTATATCTTCAAGCAGACAAATCTAATTTTGAAATAGTGAATCGAACTGACACAAGTGTATTGTATATGTATGACTACGCAATGCCATCAACAACGGCAAATGGATATTATCTGTCAGATATTTCAGTATGGCAGGGAACAAGAAAAACAGAACACATAAAATCGTTCAGAGTATCTTCTGGCGGACCTTATGATGTAGTGATATCTAATTATGAGTCAGAGGTTCCAAGGGGTGGCAGTCAAAACTTCACAATATTCATAGAGAATATGGGAGATGTTGGTCAGGACGTTACACTGGATTATTGGGTTTCTGATGGTAATCAGACTTATGCTTCTGTGACTGGAGAAGCTGTGTATGTCGATTCTGCAACAAACAAGAGTTTTCAGAGAAGTCTGCCAATATATTCTGATCAACCACTTGGAGACTATTATCTTAATGTAAAAATGACATATTCCAATTTACAGTCATCAATTCAGACGAACAAGACATTTAAGGTAGTTAAATCAGTTACAACCACAACAACAATACCACCAACAGGACCACATGGTGCTCCTACAGTTGCTCCGAAGAAGGAGGTAACTGCCAAGGGCATATTATCAATTCTGAACATAATGCCCGATGAACTGATGGTAGAGAGGGGCGGAATAAGATACATAATCATTGAGATTAAAAATACGGGAACCACCCCATTGCATAACATTACATCTTATTTTGAGAATATATCAACAGAATGGTTTGAATCCATAAAAGAGATACAAACACTTGATCCAGGATCAGTTGGTTATTTAATAACCAAGTTTGAAATTCCAGAAAACATGACGAGGGGTGTCTACTTCAGCAACTTGAAGATCATATCAGATGAGGCTCTAGTGGAGCAACAATATGAAATAGAGGTTTTTGAGTCAAAGAAAGAGTTATTGAAAGCGAGAATTGAAAAAACAAGGGAATTAATTAAAGACCTTGAAGAAAAGGCAGGTGTGATTGGAAGTGAAGGCATAGACGTTTCTAATCCTCTAAGACTTTTGGAAAAGGCGACAAATATGGTTGATGTTAGCGAGAAATATCTAAACGAGGGGAAGCTTCTTGAGGCTACAGAGAGTTTGGACGATGCAAGGAATACACTTGAAGACGTTAACTATCAACTATCCTCTTTAAAGGCACCGAAGATAGTATTTGTAGTTCCCACGTGGGTTTACGTATTTATAGTTGTTGTAGTTGCTACGTCATTAGTCACAATACTTATAATTAGAAGATCTCACATACAGAACAGGATGAAACTGATTAAGAGCATAGAAAAGATGAAAGAGGAAGAGAAAATGGGTGTCAGCAAGCACTCTGATATATTGGATATGATAAAGAGCCAATACGAAGATGGATTGATATCCAGAAAAACGTATGAAGAATTAAAAAAGAAATACGAGAAAGAGTGAAGTTTTATTCCTCTTCCTTTTCTCCCCACAGGTCTTCCAGTTCTGAGTAAACCCCTGATAACTTCTCTATCTTCTCCTCTATCTCCTTTATAGCATCTCTTATCTTGCTCTTTACATTGGATAATCTCTCTTCTTCCTTTGCTATTTCCACTAATTTTTTTCTAAGTTCCTTCTGCTTCTCTTCCATGTTCTTAAGATCTTCTTCTTTTCCGAGTAAGGACTCCTCAAGCTCTTGTCTCTCCTCTTTCAACTTTCTAAGTCTTTTCTTAATTTCCTCTATAACTGCTTCGGAATCTGTTGAGATACTCTCTTTGGTTTTTTGTAAGTTTTCTTTCTTCATTTACTTGCACCTACTTTTTTTAATATTTTTTCTAATTTAAATAGTTTTTCTTCTACTATTTTCATTCTCTTTTTAATATTTTCACTTCTTATGAATAGTTCATCTTTTGAATTCTCAATACTCAATAAATCATCTCTGGCATTTTCAATCTTCATAGTTTTCTCTCTTAGGCTTTCCATAAGCCTCTTTAGCTTATCTAGAGATTTCTTAAATTCTCCGATAGTTTTCTCAATTTCATCTTCTCTATTTTTCATCTTTTTAAATTCTATCTTAAGTTCGTTGAACTCATCCTTTAGATCATTAAATTCCTTCTTAACGTTTTCCACAATGAGGTCTTCAACAACATCTTCAACAATATCCTTTACAACATCTTCAGACACGCTTTACCACCTCATCAGCTATCTTCTCAATACTTTTATTATATATTTCATCAGATATTAAACCACTCTTTCTTGATTCATCCAAGTCTTCGAGTATTTTTTTATTCATGGCAGATAATATATCAACATTTTTTGATTCTATGAGCTTTAATACAATTGTCTTTAACGATTTCTTACTTAATATTTTTTTAAGTTCCTTTAGCTTGTCTCTGGTTATATCTTCAAGTGTTATTATTCCCATCTCCTTTAATTTTTCAATTTCCTTACTTTTTATACCATCTATCTTCGTTTTACCAAGAAGTCTTTGCGCCCTTTCCAACATTTTTTCAGTTTCTTCTGGACTTGATTTTCTCTTCTTCCTCCTAAAAATTCTTCTCTTCTTTTTCTTACTCTCTTCCTTTGACGATAATAAATTTGTAAGTTCCTCAATTCCCCATCTCTCATAGAATATTGAGTTTATTTCCTTTAACTTCTCTTCACTCGCTTTTTTGAATTCCTCATAACTCTCTGGACTTATTTCATTATTCTCGTAGTCCTTCTTGAATCTATCCATAAGACTCAATATCTTTTTCTTTTCTTCTATCAACTCTTCCTTTGTCATGGTTCTGAGCTCAAGTAGTGCAACCTTCCGTTTGAGTGCGAGGAAGTCTTCGCTATTTATGCCCTTTGCTTCTTCCTCTATTTCATTCTTTATGGATTCTAAGTCATCTTTTCTAAGGGTATCTTCCTCAAACTTTAACTTAAGTGCATCAAGGTCCTTTATCATCCTTTCTGTTAGTTCATCCACTTTTGCTATGGTTTCTCTATCCTTTTTAATTCTAGCAACTTCCTTTTTAATCTCAGAAAATATATCTTCAACTTTTGCAGCTAACTTATCAGTATATCTTTTATTTTCCTTAATGCTTTTCATTTTTTTCTCTATGTTTTCAGTGATGTTTACAAGATTTTCAAAGCTTTTTATCTTGGAGAATTTGTCTTCTATTTTTTTAAGTCTATCGCCAAATTTGTTTATCTCAGTTTCAAGTTTTTCTAATTTTCCATCTTGTTTTTGAATTTCACCATCAAATTTTTCAAATCTTCTTGTGATTCTTTCCGGATCCAAATCTTCCACTATCATCTTTACTTTTTCAAAGTTTGCTTCTAGTTCAGTTGACGTTTTTTCTCTATCCATAACAAGCCTTCTAAGGTCACCGATTTTGTCGTTGGCGTCAGTTATGCTCTGGGAAAAAGCTTCAAGTCTGCTCATTATGGCCTCGAGTTTCCCTTCAATTCTGTCAACCCTCATTGTTAAATTTACGATAGGATCTTCCGACTTTTTGGTTATTTCTATTTCATCTTCTTTTTTTGGCTCAACTATGAGGCCTTCTTCTTTAAGTTCTTCGCCAATCGTTTTTTCTTTTGGCATATTTAATTTACACCTATATTAGTTTATAAAATTAACAAGGATTATTCCTTCTTCTTGGATTTTTTTGATGATATACCACGTTTTATTGTGGACAAGTCATTTCCGAATTCTATCTTCTTTTTTTTCTTTGGACGGAATGCAAAAATCATGGCACCAATCAAAAGAATCATGGCAACAACACCACCTATAATGTAGAGGGGATAGCCCGATGCCTTTTCATCTACGGGTGCTGCATTCGCATTATTTTTTCCCGACTCTTTTATATCATTCAATAACTTGGTTATATCAACTTGGATTTCTCTTATTTTTTCATTTGTTTCATTGTACGAATCGTTCTCATACAAAGAGTAAGCTTCATTTATTTCACTCTCAAGCTTGTTGATTCTTGGCAGAAACTCCTTAGGAGCTCTTGCTTTCATTGATGAAATACTTTTGTTATATTTATTCAGTATATCCAGCAAAGTTTTTATGGTGCTGGTGACCTTAACATCTATAATTGCCAAGCTGTCGTCAATCTTCACAGTTATGTTATGATTACCTGCTCCCTGAGTTTTGAAGTAAATTGGAATTTTTTCACTTTCGTTTGATATGGTAATGTTGTCCGGGCATTCAATGGATAAGTCAGATTCGCAATCAACATGAAGCGTATTTCCAATCTGGTCAGCAGTTATTTCAATATATACAGTTTTCTCCGAGTATGGAAGCACCATTATGGCACTTTTATAGTTAATGCTCACCGCACTTGCAAAATTACTTAAAACAAAGATGGATAATATGAAAACTACCAAAAAATTACTTCTTCTTTTCATATTTCTTCACCATATTTCTTAGACCCTCCAAGTAAATTTCTACCATCCTAAACGAACCAACCTTCAGCTTATCCTCAGCAAGTCTCAGGTCAAATTCTATGTCACTCGTGTCGACCTTCTTTTTCTTCAACTTCTTCACAATTTCTCTTATTCTCCATATTTCATTACCAAGTCTCTTGTAAGTCTCCAATTCTTCCTCAAACAGTTTATGTGGTGAGTGTAGCAATGGCCTGAAGTTAACGAACCATGGCTTACCCTTGTTATATCCTGGGTTCTGTATTAGGCCAACACCAACTTCCTCGCCAGCTATTCTCCTTGCGTATTCTGGGCCATACTTCTTGGTTATTCTCTCTATGTCCTCTCCACCTTTTGTGTGCATCTGAACCTCTGTTAATATGTTACCCTTAACTGCCTCTTTGAAGTCGGACAACACCTGTGATATCATTATAAGCCCTATACCCCACTTTCTGAATTCTCTACATGCCTTTTCTAGAGATACGTAACCACCCTTACCACCATATTTCTCAAGTAGTCTATGTACCTCGTCGAATACAACAACAACACGTAGTCCTGGACTTTCTTCCCATGTCTGTGCGAACACGGATCCTATTATGTTTCTCACTGCTTTGTCGAACTGTCCTGTTGTAAGTTTATTTAGGGTGAATACTGTTATCTCACCTGGCTTTAACCAATCTCTCATGTCTATCTTCACGTTAGGATCTGTGACCTCGAATATCATACCTCTAAATGGTCTGGCATCTTCCGTTTTCATTCCGAACTTACTGTAGAACGACAGCATTTTCTTATCTTTACATGGCCTTAGGAATCCTGTCCATTGTGCAGTTGGGTCGAAGACTATTACAGGTATCTTCTTCTTCATGACTTCCTCTACCATAACCATAGCAGAGACTGACTTACCAGAACCGGTTGCACCTGCTGTTAGCACGTGAGTTGTCAGGTCATCCATGTTGAAGTATGCCTTCTTGTTGGTGTCTGCAATTAGTCCAAGCTCTATTGCTCTTGGTCCTGGTTGTGGCAGTTCCTTGTATGAGACTGGGAATATATATCTCGCCTTCTTCCTTCTTTCTACTATGAATTTCCTGTAGAACTTCAGTCCATAGTACAGGATTGGAATAACTATGAATACTATAACCCACGTTACCCAATATGTGAATATCTTTCTAAGGACCTTTAGTGGTACGGGTTCTATGTAAACTTTGAAAGATGCTGAAGACGTTGCGAACTTTCTGTTATACCAGTAGTTTGCTTTAACCTCAATTACATAGCTCCCCTGTGGTGCATCTTCAGGTATCTTCACAGACCTTCTCAAAGTTTTTATATTTTCAACGGCAACCGTTTCATGGTCTATGAGAATTACTTTGTTTGTGTCCAGGTTCCTTACAGTATAATTCAGCACTATATCTTCAATCTTTGCTGTCGGTCCCATATTTATGACGTTTACTTCATATTTTAGATCTTCACCTGGTTCCACAGTATCTGTTAATACCTTGACTTTTACATCCAACAGTGGTTCTTCTAGAACCTCAACTGCAACTGTTGCAGGTATCCTGTGGATTATTCCACCCGCATTTATAACTATGTCTCCGGTATACACTCCAGGCTGAGTATCTTTTGGTGGTGCAACGGCAATTTCATCAACCTCAGTTGTTTTTCCAAGCACATCGAAGTTTGTTTTCTGGAATTGTAGTAAGCTCCAGACAGGTCCTTCTGCCTTTACACTTACTGGTACAGTATTTAATTTGTTGTTGGTTATCTCCACACTGAATACCTTTCTCTCCCCTGGATATATCGTAACATCTATGACAGGTGCTTTGATTTCCAATGGCACCGGCTTGAACTCTTCTGGTATTTTTGCACCACCTGCTCCACCCCCACCCCCACCACCGGTGATTGGTGGTATTGTTGTTGTGGTAACTACACAATCTTGAGGACAAACGGCACTTGATTCTCCATAGTCATACTCACAAACTCCATTCCCACAAACATACTCTGCAAGTGCATATGCCCTTTCAAGTTTGTTCTGAATTGTTGTTGATATGGTTGATGTGTTGGTACTGATGACAGAACTTAATCTAGTCCAATTACCATCGCAGCCGGTATATCTATCCCAGTCCTCGCATGCATATATACCAAGATTACTCACGGTTACGTCGTTTGCTCCTGAGTAGTCAAATGTCAGTTTTGCAACACTGAAGTTAAGAACATTTTCTATTGCCATTCCCCTCACTGCACCCTTGCCTATGAGAGTTGGCGATATGTATCCAAACAACAGAGGATCGTTTAGATTGGTGAGCACAGGGCTATCATATAGTTTCAAGGAGTCGTTCCATACATCAACATCCATGTCATAACTTCTTGCGTCTATGGTTTTATTATAATATCCGATGGAGTCAGATTGTATGTTATAGAGCAGTGTTGATGTTCCTGGCTCGTAAAAGCTGAATTCAATGCCAAGAGAAGGTTTGTCGGGATTCTCTATGTCTACGGAGTGACCAGAGAAATATATCATTGGATATACTCCAAATGTTGTGTTTGTTGAATTACAATTACCTGAGAGGTCGCATGCAGTTACATTTATTTCATATACTCCCATCTGTGACGTGTTTGAGAAGTCAAGCTTATACATGTAAGTATTTCCAACTTGCTTTATGAAATCAAATACGAACTGCTCAGTTGAATTGTCTGGGTATTTAACAATTCCAGTTATATTTCTTATTCCACCGGTATCGGTCCCATTAGAAAATATTTCAACTGTGTAGTTTAATGCAACTTTCTGAGGAACATAGAGAGTTACATATGGTGGTATTGTGTCAACGTACACAATCGAGTTGTGCTTCACATCAGATAATACCAGATTCTTATCCGTGTAGTTGGCCGTTATATTCAAATCATATGCATGGTTGTCTTGCAGATCAGGTGCTGTGAAGTTTATGTGCCATAATTTCTCCACCGAAGAGAATTGGATATTAGTTATGTTGGCCTTTACCTTATTTGTTTCATTTTGTATATGAACTTCCCATTCAAGCCCGCTTATCACATAGCTTAAGCCATACGTTACATTTACATGTGCTTCAATGGTATAGTTGTACGTTATATTTGTAGTAGGATTGGTTTCCGTTGGAGATACAATGTTAACGCTGTATGGATATACGGTCATGTTTAAGGATGTTGATTTCTCACTTGGTATAACCGTAGTATTCCTACTTACTATGTATCCTGTGTATGTTTTTTCATCGTATATGTCTGGTGATGAATAGTTTATTTCTATGGTTTTTTCTTCACCTATATTCAGGTTAAGCTCTGTTGCATTCTTTGTCAAATATGGGGTGATGTTTCCATACCATATTATATCAAGTCTTAAAGGAGAGTTTCCTGTGTTCTTAACATTTACATCACCGAATACCCCTTCCTTTGATTTTATAACTCTTCTTGATATCTCGATTGGTGATTGAGACCAGGATAGATTTAAAGGAACGTTAACATATATCGGAACTATGTCTGACGTGTTCTCTGAAGTTACCTCCACGACTCCTGAATAAATTCCAGTTGGATAATTGTCTGGAACAGTCACGTTTATCCTTACAGACGTCATGTTTCCGGATGGAAGAGATGATATGTAGCTTGGTTCTATCTCTACTGTGAAGTTCTGGCAGACTTCGCCTGATATACAGGATATTGTCATGTCATCCACTTCATCGTTACCGATTGACATAATTGTCATGTTCTCTACATCACTGTTGCCACTTTGTGCTGTCATATTTATGGTGTCATTTAATATGTCTATTACAGGATTTGATAACACCCGTATTGTTGCATTGGACATACTCCATCCACTTGAGTTGTCAAGATTTGTCCAGTTCGCTGTAAAGTTCACCAAGTAATCCCCAGGAGGTGTGGATTTCATTACGGATATGTTTGTTATGTTTGATGACCAGGAATTCTTCAATAATAGGCCAAATTCAATTAACTTCTTACTTGAGTTTATGTTGTTTGGTGTCGTTATGGTTACATTTACATTCTTTGCTCTTGAATATCCCGTGTTGTTAGCAGTTATGTTCATCGTAAAGTTAGTGCCATGATATATTGTAATATTCGAGATTTCTACAATACTTGGACTTGATAATGCTATGACTGTTGTATTTCCTGATGCCGTTACATTGAATGAAGAGGTACAGGACATTAATGATGCCGTGTCGTTTGCACAAATCCTTATTGAGTGAATTCCATCCATAGTACTGTTATAACTTGTCGTGTACAGCGATCCATTCTTGCTCATAAAATCAACGAATGTAGAACCATCTGGTCTTGTCACATTTATCCATGCGCTGTCAACAGCAAAATTGTCAGTTATTACAGCAGATATGTTTGTGTATCCGTAGTAAATTTCAAATACTTCAGGCGTTATGCTTACATTTTCTATTGTTGGAGGAACATCAGTTACATTAAGTGTGAAGTTTACTATCATGTTTGGTGGTGTGGCATCGTTACCATTCTCATCATCTGCGTATATTTTAACTTCTCCATAATAATTTCCTGGAGTGGCACCTCCCGGAATGGAGAATGAGAGACTTGCATTCCTCTCAACCTGTTTCTCTAGGTCAAATGCAGGTGGGCTGATACTAATAAATGGTGCTGCGTCTCCGGTTGGGTACAAAGATAATGAAAGTTTTACATTACCTATGTTGTCTATTGTGATATTTCCTATATTTCTGTCTGTGTTCAACGGGGCGAGTATATTTCCAAAGGTTTCCGGAGTCCTTGTCCAGGAGCTATTCCAAGGGACGCTTACATTTAAAAGTGCTTCGTCATATCCGGCATTACTTGAATTTGCCCTTATTTTTGTCCAATAGTAACCTGGGCTCTGCCCTGCTGGAACCTGCAGAGATATATCAGAAGTGAAGTTTTCACCAGCACTTAATATGCCCTGTACATTCGGGAATATATTTACAACACATTCTGGGCAATCTACACCCAAGTTTCCGCCAACGGTCTTAATATTTATATCTGTTATAGGCACATTGCCCTTTGACCATGTTGTTATGTTTCCAACGTCTGTTGTCATTCCGTGCGGTGTTTCACCTTCCATCGTATTTTCTATTATGTCTATTATGGGGTTATCACTAACTATAACAGTTGTCCAATTTCTTGTTGTGTTGTATGTCAGGTCTGGATTGCGCCACGTTGCATTTCCATATATGGTTATCAATATCGGTGGGGTCTTTTCTAATACTGTTACTTCTAATCCCCATGTACATGTTTTGTTGACTGTGATGTTTCCACATTCATGGTATGTATCGTTGTATTGCACATACCCAGATGGGTTATCACTTACGGTCAAATTCACCAACCAAGCCGTTGCAGGACCTTTGTTTGTGAAGTTGATTGTTAGATTGAATTTATAGTTATCTACCTGTGAAATACCACTTGCAACAGTCTGCGTCGGTACATTTTCAACAAATCCTTTCGTCTTACCCCACACATAGAAATATCCAGCAAAGCTTGAGTTTACATTGTTTTCTGGTGGTTGATCCATTGCATATACAGTTGCATTGTATAAACCTCCTATCGGTGGTATGTACTGACCAACATATTTCGTTGATATAACTTTATACTTAAGATAGCTCTCATACTTTGCATCTGAAATTTGTCCTGATGAGTTTGTTATTGTAATGTTTATTGTTTGAATGTCAGGTAAGGTAAATTCTGAAATATTCACAGTGGCGTCTATTGTTGTGTTTGTTCCGTTTGGTGCTGAATAATTTGAGGCTATTAATACATCATTAACTGTTAAGTTGAAGTAAATCGTTGTGTCGTTGATGTTGAATATCGTTATGTTGAAGAATTCCATCTTTCCGAATTCTGTTATATTCTCTGTGTAATTAAATCCTGAGTTTGCTGATTCAGAGACATTTTCTATGAGCTTTGACACAGTTACGTCAGAGTTCCTGTTCATGGTTACGTTTACATAACTTCCATTGGGCATTCCTATATTTGCCCATGCTGATGATACTCCTATCTCATCGGTTATTACAGCACTTATATTTGTGTAATTCAAGTTTGCTTCGATACTCTCGTTTGGTTCTACTAATGGATAATATATTTTTGGTGGTATGGTATCCTTTATGGTGAACGTTGCCTCTGCCTCAGAGATGTCAGCGGTGTACTGTAATGTTACGTTGTCCGTTATATTGCATTTAAATTTCAGTGTGCCTTTTTGTTGGGGTGTATATTCGTAGCTAACGTATCCAGATTGGTTGGTAAAGAATTTGCCTATATAAATGTATGCTGAAGACCATGTATACCACATCTTTACTGGATAGTTTTGAATTCCAGATTCAGTTGTAGTATCTCTAACCTGGCATACCGCATCAAATGGTTTTAATACGGGCAATTCCTCATAGGGCGGTCCATGGGCAGGCGGGCTTATCCATACGGCTTTTGATAGACTCTTCACCAATATCAATACACTATCTTCACCTACAGCATAGCATGATATGCCCGGATAACTATAGCAGTTGTCAGTTGCATTTGCAGTTATATTTCTCCATCCAGTATCTTGTGTTCTTAGATCAAGTGTGGTTGAGACACCTTCTGCTACCTGGGAAGTTTCATTGTACCACTTAACATTTGGATACAAAGAGTTACCATTTTCATCATGGGAAGATGCAGAAAGACTGATTATGTCGGATTTACCCCAATCACTTCCATTCACTGGAGAAGTTATATTGAGATACAATACGCCCATTACCTTAACCGTTGTCTGATTCGTTTCAGATGGCTCTGTTCCACTCTTTGTTGCATTTATATAAATGGTGTATATGTCAGGTGTTGTGTTATCTGGTGCATTGTACATTACCCAGCATCTTCCATCAGAGTCACTCAGACATGAATCTAGGTAACTAGTTAAATTGTAGAATGTTACATTTGCTCCTTCTGCGGGTCCAGTTAGAGCATCTTGTACTCTTACAGAAATGTTGGCTTCATTTGGATTGTAAGAATCGTTCCTGTAAATTGAACTTGGATTAACATTTATATAGTCTATAAGCAAAGGTCTCCTTATCAAAATTAACGTGCTTCTTTCTGAAACTGTTGTGTTGTAGTAAAGCTCACTATCATCGCTTATGTTACATGATATGTTGTACCATCCAGGAGATTCGGTTGCTGTGGACCATGACCAAGTTGCCCAGCCATCTGAGTCGGCTATTTCAGTTTTAACAAGAGCACCGTTCTTATAGAATTTAACTGTGTAATTTTCTATCGGGTTTGATGTGTCAACATCACTAACATGACATCTGACGTTTACACTTAAGCCGGCTATGTAGTCACTCCCATTTGATGGAACTATGTTATCAACTTCACTCCATCCATATACGTAGATGTCAGATTGATTTGCACCCAAGTCATAATATTGTCTTGTTGCATTTACATAAACTGTTCTTGGTCCAAGTCCATAACTAGATGGAACTGTCCATGTTGTGTTGTATCCCTGTGCAAGTAAGTCCCACGACTCGTTATACCAGCTCACGAGAGAATCATTTATTGACTCATTACAGTCGTTGCTTACGGTGGCGTTGAGTGTAACATTTTCGTCACGGTTAACTATTATTCCATTCACAGGATTTAAAACGGATGTATTAAGTTGTCCTATAACAGTTAGATCTGTCTTGCTTGTATTTAGTGATTGATAGCATGAGTCTACAACACCACCTATCCACTTTTGTACACCAACCGATGTTGTGCAATTTGGATCGTGATTTATACCACAATAGCCATTATTGGAGTTACATGAGTATATGACATCATAGTTGTTGTGGTCTCGTGTTACCCATATCCTTCCTGATGTTTGATTTGGATAAACACCCAGGTCGCTATCATATATCCTAAATTGTAGGAGTGCATCCTGATTTCCAATTCTTCTAACGATTGATGTTGTATTTGAAGTTACACTTACTGTGACGTTATCTTCCACAAGAGATATGTTTTGAGGAGTTGTTTCATCGGAGTATCCAAATGGATCGACTACTCTGAATTTGAAGTACCTTATTCCCGTCAATGGTGTGGTGCTCATGTTTTCGCAGGTGAATCTATCATAGAAGTTAACTGTTCTATCAACACCCTTTACAAGTTTTGAGTCAATAAGACTCCATGTAACGTTGTCATAGCTTCCCCACACACTCACGTTGTCGTCCTGATAGTCAGGATCGCTGTATATTACAGAGAACACATATTCTTCCCCCCAACCACCTACGTTATGGTCTACTCCTGGATTTGAAAGTGTTGGTGCCTCTCCTAAGAAGAATGCATCATCTTTTCTTGTTGAGTTTGGTCCATAATATATTTTGCTACCATTCATTCTTATGTCATAATATCCCTTTGCTCTCGCAGATGAATCCCACGTACAGTTATACCACCCATTACCTTCGCTCCATCCGGCGTTATTTGTCTTTGAACATGTATACTTATTGCCTCCTATGAATAATTCATAAGTTACAGTGGCATCTTCAACACCGCTTGGATATTTGGAGCAATCATCTTCGACTCTACCCTTTATTGGTACAAGGTCACCTCTTAGATATCCCTCACCGTCAGGTATGGTTATGTTCAATATAAGATTAGATTTTATCGTTAGTGTATAGTTCTTGGAATACGTTGGCTTATAACACGTTCCATTCACCCATGCTCTCCAATTTTGAACACCGAGAGAGTAATCACATTTTTGTTGTCCAATTGGTAATTCATTCATGAAGTCATAGTTTATGTATCCACTATCATTTGTCTGAGCATTCTTTCCATTGTCCCAACTATTTCCATCAAGTGTTACCCAGAACTTTGAGTTCAATCCTCCTGGTGTTGAAAGATTTCTATCATTATCAATTACAAGTAGACTCAACAGCAATGAATCTGTTCCATTTCTCCAGACGAATTCTCCATCACCTGAACCTTCTTCAAATCTTACGTCGTCCCTCTCAACAGTAAAGTTATTTATCACATTTCTTGTCAGCAATCTTGAGTCACTTGCCTCGAATTTGAATTCTCCATTTCCAAGGTGCTGTGGGCACTCAAAGGTCCCTGCAGGCGCGCTGAGTGTTACAGTTTTATTTATAACGGGTGATGTTAAGTTTACCTCATCTTCAAATATCCACACAGCCGTCCCTGGTTTCTCCACATATAAATCTAGTGTCACGTTGTCCTCATCTTCATCCGTGACTGTAACGTTGTAGTAGAACGTTTCACCCCAGCCTCCTGGACTGTTAAGAGGAATATAATTGGTCAAAATAGGTCTTGTTTGTAGGAAGAACACATCACCCTCTTCATGAATAGTTTTTCCTAAATACTCTTTTGATGAGTTCATCGAGACATTATACCATTTTGCTTTCATATCGCTTGTGTTTGCCTCACAACGGTAATATCCAGACCCAAGATCTTTTACAGGCTTACATGGATAACTTATTCCTGATTCATGTATTAGACTTATGTTAACTTTAGCTCCAGGCTGTTCAACAGAACAATCGTCCAGTACCTTTCCCTCCACTGTTACGTTCTCTTCAGTTTTGGTAACATTTATTGGTGGTGCGAGATAGTTTATCTCAACTATGCTGTTTGAGAGACTACCGTTTATTGTTAATGTGTAGTTGCTTGATGTGTTTATATCAACGTAGCACCCATCAGTTACTCCAGCTTTCCAATATTGTTTTCCAACATCATATAGTGGATCACAGTTAGGATTGAAATAATAGTTTAAATATCCTGATGAATTTGTTTGATGTATCGGTTGGGCAAGATAATTACTTCCATCATTTGTTATCCAGAATGTTACATTTACATCCGATACAGAAATGTTGTTCCTATCTAAGTCCTTAGTTCTTACTATCAATAGGGTAGTATTATCTCCAAACCTATCGACAGTGGTGTCGTTGCCAAGCACGTATTCAATAGATGCATCGTCTTCTGTTATGTTCGGCCCGTATTGATCTGAAGTATTGAATCTATTTGTGCCATCGTATATTTCGAATTTATAGTAATTGTCTGTTCCTTTATCTGAACAGGTGAAGTCGGATACATTTATTTCACATTTCCCGACTCCATAGTATATGGTTTTTTCTCCTTGGTATACCCACGTATCCTTATTATTCGTGGACGTATACAATTTACAAGTTACATTATCAAGTTGTGTATCATTTACGAATGCTTCGTACGTGAATGTTCTTCCCCAACCTTCCTTATTTGGAGTAACGCTGAAGTTGTAAACTTCTGGTGGGGTGTTGTTCAGGTATGTGTAGCTAATCCATGTCGTTGTATTTGGGTTGTAGTGTGTTTTATTGACTTCAAATTTAACATTCCACCATCCACCTTGGTGGAAGCTTGTATTCCACAAGTAGCTGTAATATCCATTACCAATTTCATTGATTTCATTTGGTGTATGATGTTCCCATTCTCCACTTGGTGACTGTAGCCATAACCCAACGCTTGCATTTTCTATTGGACCCCAGTTAGAGTTACATTCATCAGTTACATTGAGCGTATAGTTTATGACATCCCATACAATGAAGTACTGACCTTCGTTGGGATGCGTAATGTTTAGCTTTAACTGTCCAAGTATTTCAAATTTCGATAGACTCTCATAATTCTGAGGAGTGAAATTGGCATCTTTATAACATTCATCATTGTATGTACCTCCCTTCCACCAATGCCAGCTTGCATTGTAGTTACAGTCCGGGAAGAACGTGAAGTACGAAATTGACGATGATGTTGTATTGTTGAAATGTCCGGTGTCCCATTCAGAATTCTCTGTGACATAGAATGCTGTGCTAACATTTTCACCAACATACTGGTTTCTATCTGTATCTTTTATGAGCATTCCAAAGGTTACATTGTCATTACCCTCTCTATTCACATGTGTTTTCGAGACACTGTATGGTATGATGCTCACATCATCTTTCAGTATATTGTCGGTGTGGATGGATGTAGTTTCGTTAAATCCCCATGGGTCTGTAGTGTTGAATTTCCACTTGCTGTTTTCTCCTGGCGGCGTTATATCAGAGCAATTAAAGTAATGGCTTGAGAATGATAGTAGTTCGCCACTTGTGGATTGGCATGGTTTCGTATCTACGGCAACCCATGGCGAAGATGAATCTTTTTTCTTCCACAAGGTTACGTTCAGATTGTCATAATCTTCGTCACTACAATACACGTCAAAGGCCCATAATTCTCCCCAACTACAATCTCCACTACAGTCTACACTTTCTCCATATAATTTTGGCCTGGTCTGTATTCTGAATGCATATGGCTTAAGCTTGGTTACGGGTACATAGTAATCCTTGTACCAATTATCAAATTTACTGTATATACTGACATTGTATGCACCAAGGTTGGCAGAGTTGGTATCTGGATCCCATGTTGTATTGTAAGTTCCATTATGAAGATCTGTTATGTCTGAGGAATATATTGTATATGTCTTTGTTGGATGTATTAAAGTTATTGTTGGAGTTATGTTTTCAAGTCCATTGTTGCATTCATCAAACACGAAGAAATTGAGTGGAACGTTATCCTCGTATTTTTCATATGACTTTCCATTTGGAAGACTAATAGTTTCATTTAAGTACGATTTCAGTGTTACGTTAAACACAGTTGAATTAACAAGTTTGTAGCATGTTCCGCTTGGATTCTCTACAGTACCAACAATCCATTTTTGAACACCGACATCATAGTGATCTGGTCCATATCCATAAACACAGTCTGGTTGGAATGTGTAATTGAAAAATCCTGTCTCACCCGGAGTTCCCGAGAGGTCCATTGTTGCAACTTCTCTAAATGTTTGACTATCGTTTGTTATCCATATCTTTCCTCTTGCCTCACCTACTGTTAGATTAACACCGGCATCTATATCATAAACGTATGTAGAAAGTACAATGGATTGTGTACCATTTCTCCATATCCATCGATTATTGCCATAGTAATGTAGGACTTCCACATCATCAGGTTCTATGGTGAAGTTTTTCGGTTCGGTTTCATCAGTGTAAATATGACTTTCATCTGAATATCCTGCTGGAGTTGCATCAGTATCGGTAGCGTTCCATTTAAACTCATATTTATCTATGTCCGGGCAATCAAAGTTATTCTTTGATATCCAGAGAACGGTATTATTGCAATTGGTACATGAAACATAATTAACGCCACCAACTCCACCACTGCTGTTTGTTCCTATTAGTTTTTCCCAACCACCACCGTTCCTTCTGATGTACAGATATGCCCTAACCATATCAGAATCTCTGTCGGTGACTCTTACACTGAAGTTAAATGTTTCTGAATAACCTCCTGTACTTCCAGTATCTCCATCTTCCGCTGATGTGTTAACCATAGGATTGGACAGTATTGGTTTTGTTTCTATGAAGAAGGCTCCTGGCCCGCTTCCTGTCTCTGGGATATATCTCAAGGAGTAATTGTAAACATACCACGGTGTCTTGTTGGTTAGTACGGATATATTGTACCAACGAGCAAGCATGGGATCTGGGTTCTCTGATGTATTGAATATGCAGGAATATTCACCGCCTCCAAGGTCGTTTACAGGCGAACATCTATACTCTTTACTCGATTCATGTATCAGAGTTATGTTTACATACGAGGACTCTACACCAACTGAGCACTCATCTAGGACGGTTGCATTTATTGTTACGTTTGTTCCGTTTAGGAATATAGTTCTCCTATCCAATGTCTGATTTCTTATACCCTCTATTGTTCCATTAAGCCATCCAATAAGCCAGTAGGTGAAGTTATTTGATACGTTCTTATCTATGTAGCATTTATCCTCCACACCGGCTTTCCAGTACTGTGGCCAATATTGTGGTCCGACGAGATGACTACAATTTGGACTGAAGTAATAGGATGCATTACCAAGTCCGTTTGTTTCATTTATCATCTCAAGCCTGTAATGTATTGAGTCGTTGGTTACCCAATAAGAAACATTAACACCAGATGGATAACTCTGATTTTCGTTATCAAATACATTCACACCAAGCCTCGATGTATCATGGTTTCTGTAGAGTGTTGTACCATTTCCTGTTATGTAGTCTATTCTTACATTACTCTCCGTAATGTTCGGTCCCTGAACAGGAATGGTGTTGTACGTGTCGGTGGGTTCATTATCTTCAACCATCCACTTGAACCACTTTGCCTTGGATTCGTCCCAATTCTCTCCTTCATG
>JAGGZI010000004.1 GCA_021162085.1 Candidatus Aenigmatarchaeota archaeon | reverse complement strand
GTTGATTTCATTATAAATTGCAGCAAAATTTGGTCTTAAAATATCATTCTCTGGAAAGTGAAAGACAGATTTTATCTCGTCTGCTGTTTGACCATTAGCGCCTTCGTAAGTCATTGCAAGAGCGGCAGAAATGCTGTAAGGCGAATAAAATATATTTCCTTGTTCTGACTTGTCCAATTCTTTATATAGATCAAAGGCAAACTGATTGTTGGCATCTACAACTTCTTGAATTCCCTGAGGAGTTGAACTTGTATCGTCTGCTTTTGGTGGTTGCTTTGGCACGTATGGAAAAATAAAATATACCGTAGTTGCAGTTGCCATACCAATCATAAGGAGTACTATTATACCTATTATGAATTTTTTGTCCATAACTCTATTAAATTGAGAACTCTATTTAAGCATTTCTAAATTGTTCGGTTTTTACCTAATGGAGTCTCTATTGGTATGAAATATCTTTATCCACATATTGCTCGTCGAATTCATGTGGATAAATACCAAGTGGATTCATGACTCCACTTGAACCTATTTCTCTTTTAATTTCTTCAAATATGGACATGAACAAAGGAATTACTTCGACGGTATATAAAATTAACTTCGACAATATATCAATATTTCGTCCTTTGTTATACAATATTAAGAATTTCATTGAAGTTACTCATAATGTAATCCACATGTTTATCAAGTTCTCTGCAGTTGTTTCCAACCTTTATTATCTTTATCTCATATCCTTCCTCGTTTCTTAATTTTTTTGCGTGCTCTGCTGCTTCCAGATCGTTTTTATCATCTACTATGAGAACACCACTCTCATAAATTCTGAATTTATCATCTATGTATTCATTTTTTGGACCGTTATTCTCAAATACTATTTTTCCACCAACGACTCTGGGTATTATTGTTGGATGAATTTCCTTTATCCCGTTATCAAGTCTTTGTTCAAAAATAATTCTGTTGACTTCTGGACCGAATATTGGATTGTCAGTGATGGCAAAATTCACATATCCGATTCTCCTCGTTTTTTTCAAGGTGTCAACTACGCCTGGATGTATATCAAATTCCCAAACAAGTTTCTGCATCACGTTCTCAAAGTCCATATCGTAAGTTACATCTTGCAAAAGTGAGGGATTGTTCTTTGCCCTAGAATAAAGGTCTCCAACTTCTTGACTGATATTGTATGCTGCCTTCTCACAGTTTCCCAATGGGCCATCAATATCCGTTATGAGGGCTTTCATCCCAAGCTTCTTCATCAAATTCATGAATCACATATACGAATTCGACACTATTTAAATATAACCTCGACAATCTATCAAGAATACGTCATTTCTCATAGTTCTCCAGTTGCTCGCTATTATAACCCGGGATTTCACTTTTATTTTTTTCTCTTTTCAACCATTCAGAAAAATCTTCTCCAGGCTCATCCCAAATTCTTGCCACTTAATCAACCTCCTAAGTTTTTCTTGAAATTACATATTCTGCTATTTGTTTAACAACATCTTTTTTTGAAAATGGCAGTTCATCCAAAATTCTCATCGCCTCTTTTTTTAATTCTTCCGCTTTTTTTTGCGCATATTCAATTGTCCCATATTTTTCGTAGAGTTTTTTCACCCATCGTATATCTTCATCTGTTGTTTCGTCCCTTGGTTTCTTCATAATTTCTATGAGTTTTTTCTTCTCTTCGGGATTGGCATTCCTCAAGGCATGAGCATAAAGGATTCCAGGTTTGCCTTCTCTTATATCACATCCAGGCGGTCTACCCTTTCCCTCTGTCAAATCTATTACGTCGTCCCTTATCTGAAATGCAGTTCCAATATTTCCTCCAAGTTCCCATAATTTTTCTATCACTTCTTCAGGTGCTCCGGCGATTATCGCACCGCCTACGATTGGACAGACTAAGTAATGACCGGTTTTCCCCTTTGCGAGTTCCATGTAATTCTCCTCTGTGAAATGTTCGTCTGCTCTCAAGTTTACGTCAAGCGCCTGTCCTTCTCCGGTTCTGAGTAGTGTGAGGGTGAATGCATTTAGAAGTTTTTGTATAGTATCCTCGGGAAGGTCGGATTTTAAAATGATCTCGTATGCCTTTGCTATCATGTAGTCCCCGCAGTTTATTGCATTTGGTACTCCATATTTAACCCATACGGTGGGCTCACCCCTCCTGAATTTATCGCCATCCATAACATCGTCATGAAGAAGCAAGTAGTTATGCATTATCTCCACTGCAAGTGCGAAGTTCATTGCCTTCTTTGGATCCTCACCAAGGAGCTCTGTGGTAAGCAGGCAAAGTGCAGGTCTTATCCTTTTTCCTCCTGTGTTCATATGGTACCAGATTGGTTCATTTAAGAATTTTGACCATTCATAACCATTTGATTTTTCAAGGAATTTTGGCAAGAGTTCATCAACCCTATATCCATATTCCTTTATCATCTGTCCTATTTTCTCACTATCCAAGAAATCACCCCTTATATCACAAAAATTTAAAGTCGTTGTTATATAAAATTAACTTCGACGATTTGTGATTGGATTAATTATTTTCAATCTTTGAATTTTAACATTTAAATATCTTTAAAATTCGACATAAGACGTAGATAATTTAAAATATGAAATTCTAAAAAATCTCTCTATGGAACAGGTAATTCTTGTCGATGAGAATGACAATCCTATTGGTTTTGAGGAAAAGCTTAAAGCGCACCAAAATGGGGGAAAACTTCATAGGGCATTTTCTATTTTAGTTTTCAACTCTGAGGGGAAATTACTGATACAGAGGAGGGCTTCAACTAAGTACCACTCCCCGGGTCTTTGGGCCAATACTTGCTGTTCACATCCGAGGCCCGGAGAGGAACTCATAGATGCAGCTCACAGGCGACTAAAAGAGGAATGTGGATTTGATACGGACCTTAAGGAAGTTTTTTCATTCATCTATGAGGCACAGTTTGACAATAGACTAACCGAAAAGGAATTAGACCACGTTCTCATTGGATACTACGATGGTGGTGTTCATCCGAATCCAGATGAAGTGGACGAAGTGAAATGGGTTGAAGTAAACAAGCTCAAAGAGGACATGAGACACAACCCGAAGAAATATGCTCCATGGTTTGTAATAATAATGGAGAAGTTAGATCTCAACAAATTTTTGAGGTGATAGTTTTTTAAATCAGCTCACTACAATATAATAAATATGGGAGATATAGAGAGAATTAAGACGGGCATTCCTGGATTAGATAAGCTCATAGATGGAGGATTTGTTAAGGGGAGTTCTATTCTTGTTTCAGGTTCAGCCGGTACAGGAAAGACCATCTTTTGCTGTCAATTTCTTTGGGAAGGTTTGAAAAATGGGGAAAATTGTATGTATATAACATTTGAGGAATTACCAGAGGAGATAAAGGCAGACGCCGCTGTTTTTGGCTGGGATTTTGAAAAATATGAGAAGAGTGGTAAACTCATAATTTCTTATAGAGACCCATTCCAAACTACTGATGTCACCACGAGATTGGAAAATGAAATAAAGCAATCTAAAGTGACCAGGGTTGTCATAGATTCCACATCACTTCTTGGTATGTATTTCAAAGATGCTCATGATATAAGGAGGGAACTTTACAAGCTTGTCAAAGCACTCAAGACAAGTGGTGCAACTTCTGTGCTCACTGCTGAAATACCGCAGGAAGATGGAAAAATATCAAGGTTCGGTGTGGAAGAATACGTCGTAGATGGTGTGATAGTACTAAATTTCATCCTTATGGGTCCAGAAAGTGGAAGAAGTCTAGTAATAAGAAAGATGAGAAGAACTAAACACAATGAAGAGATACATCCGATAAAAATAGATAAGAATGGACTGAGGGTTCTCAGCATTAATTTATAAAAAAAGGAAATCTTTTTATATACAAAAAATTTTAATTTTATTGTGCAATAATGCACAATTTGTTCAGAGATATACATGAAATATGATAAAATTCTTAATGCTCTTGAAGAAATACCATCTGGATTATCTATATCTGAAATAGCTAAGAAAACAGGATTACATAGGAACACTGTTTCCTCTGCTGTAAAAGAGTTGAAGGATAAAGAAATATTGGAAAAAAGAATAGGGTCGGCAAAGATATATTACTTAAAGAAGTATTCTTCATTGCATCATGAGAGACTTAAAGGAAAAAACATTAAGGTTGGAATTGGAATATCAGATTTACAAGATGGTTATAATGCGGCAGTTTCTGCAGCAAAGCAGGCTGTAATGCAATCTTCTAATGGGAAGGCACCAACATTTTCTATCGTGTTTGTTTCCTCCAGATATAATAATCAAATAAAGAATGTTGTTAGAGGTATAAATAAGGTTATAGGTACGGACTGGATCGGATGTACAACTGACTGTGAGCTAAATTCCACATTGGGATTTTCTAAAGGAACTATAGAAGTTCTTTCAATAGATTCTAGATACCTGCATTTTAGTGTCTCCGTAGCAGAGAATTATAGAAGGGATCCGTATAAGGCAGGAGAGGGATCAATAAAAGATGCTATCAATAAATCTGTTAGAGGAAGATCTTTGCTCGCGACCGCTCAATTTATGAGGGCAACCAAAAAAGAGTTTACAGATATAATAACTAATCAACCTTACTTTATATTAACATTTGTTGGTGGTCTATACTTCAAGGGTAAGAAACCTGTCCCAGGACTAGAATTTGAGTTTCTAGAGGGAATTAAAAATGTTGTTGGATCCTTCATACCAATAGTGGGTGCCTCTGCTATTTCAGATACTGATAAATTTCTAGTTAATGAGGGAAGAAATTATCAATTTGCAAATGGAAAAATATATGAGAATGCCGCTGTTGTTTCCTTCGTTGTATCTGAATTATACGTCTCATATGGATTAGAGCATGGTTATATACCGACAAATAGGGATGGAAGAATAACAAAAGTTTCAAACAATGGAAGGATATTAGAAGAAATAAATAATAATACAGCTGTTGATGAATATTGTAAGCTAGTAGACATAAACAAAGAAACCTTTACTCAAAAGAGTATGGTCTACACCACGATGATGCCAATAAGTGTTATAGATACATACGGAGATTTATATCCAATAGCATCGGGTGCGAATCCAGATAATAAAACTCTGTTCCTATTCAATAAATTGTTCCAAAATGAATTAATAAATATAAGTCAATATGACGAGAAAAAGGCTATAGATGCAATATCTAATGCGCTTTCTCAAGCTACACGGGGACATGAAAAAGATAGAATTGCTATAAGTCTTATATTTTCTTGTGCTGGAAGAAAGAATTTATTAAGAGAGAAGGTAAATAATGCGATAGAGAAGGTTAAAAGGAATTACGGAGACGTACCATTTTTTGGTTTTTACAGCAGTGGTGAGATAGGCGCAAGAAAAAATAGAGAACCCAAATATAATAATTTCACTGTCACATGTTTGGTGATATTTGATAAATTACTAACAGAATAAAGTATTTAAATTTAAGTGTGTATTAATTATCTATTGGTGGTAAAATGTCGATATCTGCTCAGGAATTCAAAAATTTTGAGGTAAAAAATCCTTGGTCTGGAGAAATTCTAGGAGAAGTATCATATGATTCTCCGAGGGTTATAAAAAGGAAAATAAGAGAGCTGAATGATTCTCCAAGGCTTTCAGCAAAGGACAGAATATCATACCTGAAAGATTTTGGAAAATATCTAAATGAAAATTCTGGTTATTATGCAGACTTAATAGCGAGAGAATCTGGCGTACCAAAAACGCATGTTAATTTAAGGATGAAGATAATCTCCGAAAAGTACAAACATATAGATGATTATGCAAGGACCGTCTTGGGTCCAGAATATGGAGATAACTATATGAAGTTATTAGACGAAGAATGGGTTAAAGATCCGCACTTTCCAAATGGTGATTATTTCATTAGAAAGGTACCCAAGGGCACTTACTTTCTTTTGGCACCTAATAACGATAGCCCAGGAATTACTTTGATAAGTGTAATGGACTTGATATTGGGTGGCAATAAAGTCTTGGTTAAGCCCGGGACCAAAATGCCGTTCAGTACTATGGAGGTTATAGACAAAATGAAAGAAGTTGGTTTGGACGGATATATATCATACGTGAATGGGTCAGGACCAGAAGTTACCGATGTAGTTTTGTCGTCTAATATTGATGCAATGTTTTTTGTTGGTACGTCAAGACATGGGAAGAAAGTCCAAGAGAAATGTATTGAAAGTGGAGTTGACTTTATTGGAGAGTATGAGGGCAACAATTATGAATTTTTCTTAAAGGATATAGAGATCCCCAAAGCAGTTTCAGACTTTACCCTTTCAACAACACTTTACAACGGGATCGCATGCTATTCTATAAAGGGCGGGTCTGTAGAAGAAGAGTATGAAAAATTTAAAGAAGAATTGATACGACAGGGTGAAATCATAAACAAGTCTATTGGAGATCCTACAAAGGATTCAACATTGCTCGGACCTATACTAAGCGAAAAACTTGTCAAAAATAGTGTGAGAAGAGTGGATGAGGCAGTAAAAAATGGTGGGAATATAATTTTGGGTGGAGAGCCCATGGAGAATCCAAATACGGGAGAATATAATCTTATGCCATATACGGTTTTGGAGAATTTAAGCGGGAAGGAGGAATTATTATTTGATGAAACACCAGGCCCAGTAATTTGGATAGAAAAGGATTTTAAGAAAGCGCTGAAATGGGCTAAAATGAATGAGTCCAAGAATCCAATTAGTAGCGTTCCGGGAAGAAATGGAATAAGGTATGTGATTTATACCAAAGATATCGAGAGGGCAAAAAGAATTGGCAAAGAATATAGAACTGGATTGATTGGACTAAGTGGCGTTGGTATAAATCCATTCCAGAGATGGGGTGGGAGTGGAAAGTCATCTACATACGATGGGTTTGCCTTCTTATTGAATG
Organism: Candidatus Aenigmatarchaeota archaeon; assembly: GCA_021162085.1. GTDB lineage: Archaea > Aenigmatarchaeota > Aenigmatarchaeia > PWEA01 > JAGHBM01 > JAGGZI01. Next base: position 12,656 of record JAGGZI010000004.1, on the reverse strand, counting down.
AAAGCATGGATACACAATGTCTATATGAAGACAAGAGTCTTTCTGACCTTCTTGAAAAATGGCACGAAATGATGAATCGATAAAGGAGCCTTTTTATATTTCTTTCTGTATTAATTTTCTATAGGTCATAGGTTACTAAGGCTACACTATAGGTGATGTGCTTTGAAGGTTACTCCTTGGGAGGTTGAAGGAAAGATAAATTATGACAGGCTCATAAAGGAGTTTGGTACCAAGCCCTTGACAGAGAAGCTCTTGAAGAGATTGGAAGACATTGTTGGGGAGTTGCATCCTCTGCTTAAAAGGGGAATTTTCTTTTCTCACAGAGATTTTGACTGGATTCTTGATGAATACAAAAAAGGAAACAGGTTTTATCTTTACACTGGCAGGGGTCCGTCAGGGCATACACACCTAGGTCATCTGATTCCATGGATTTTAACCAAGTGGCTACAGGACAAGTTTGATGCAGAATTGTGGTTCCAATTAACCGATGACGAGAAATTTCTCTTCAGTCAAAAACTGGAATTAGAGGAAGCAAATAAATATGCATATGAGAATGCTCTGGATGTTATAGCGCTCGGGTTCGATCCAGACAAGACATTCATATTTACGGATATTGACTATGCGGGAGAGCTTTATCCTCAGGCAGTAAAGGTTGCGAAGAAGATAACATTCTCTACAGCAAAGGCAGTCTTCGGCTTCAAGAATGAGAGCAATGTTGGACAGATTTTTTATACAAGTATGCAGGCAGTGCCAGCGTTCCTACCATCGGTGAAAAAAGGAAAAAACATACCATGTCTGATACCACTGGCGATAGACCAGGACCCACACTTCAGGGTGGCGAGAGATGTTCTGCCAAAGTTAGGATACTACAAGCCAGCCATACTTCATTCAAAATTCCTTCCCGGTCTGGGAGAGGAAGGAAAAATGTCTGCTTCACAGCCACAGACGTGTATTTTCACCACGGATAAGCCAGATGAGGTTAAGAAAAAAATATGGAATGCCTTCACAGGCGGAGGAGGGAGCCTGAAGGAACAAAGGGAAAAAGGAGGAAAACCAGACATATGTCCGATCTATCAGTACTATTACTATCTATTTGAGGAAGATGATGAAAAGGTTAAGGAAATTTACACTTCGTGCAAATCAGGTGCTAGGACATGTGGCGAGTGCAAGAAGGAATTGATAAAGAGAATAAACTCATTTTTGGAAAAACATCAGGAAAAGAGAGAAAAGGCAAGGAAGCATCTAGGAGAGTTTGTTCTGAAGGACTAATTATTTAAGTCGCACTTCAATTCAACTATAAATAATTTTCGGTGTAAATGTTGTTAGGTGAATTAAATGAAGATTTTTGTTGATACTGCTGATCTGGATGAAATAAAAGAAGCTGAATCTTGGGGAATACTTGATGGTGTGACTACAAATCCCTCTTTAATAAAAAAAGCTGTTGAAGACAGAAGGTATATAGTCATTGAGAATTATATACCAGAAATACTTAAGGCTGTTTATCCTAGACCAGTGAGTCTTGAAGTTATAGGCACAACAGCAGAGGATATGGTGAGGGAGGCTAAAATCCTAGATAAAGAATTCGGAAGAAAAATGGAAAAATATGCAAGAGAAATTGGAGATAATGATGCCAGAAGCAACGTTGTTGTTAAGATACCAATAAACACGGCTTTAGAACCAATGGACGAGCAGTTTGAGGGAATAAAGGCAATAAAAGAGCTTGAGAATAGTGGAATAAAAACGAATGCAACGCTTGTTATGACTCCAGAGCAGGCACTCATGGCAGCGAAGGCTGGTGCAAGTTATGTAAGTCCATTTTTAGGAAGGGTAGACGACTACGTAAGGGGTAGTATTAGTATCGACAAATCATTTGATAAATCAGATTATTGGAATAAGGAGATGGCCGACAAGAAGGATATTAACAATGGAATTCGCAGTGGGGTGGAACTTCTTGAGGATATAATGGAAATTTATCGTAATTATGGCTTTACTACAGAAGTAATCGCAGCAAGTATAAGAAATGCCAGACAGGTTAGAGAAGTGGCGAAGCTTGGTGTTGACATAGCAACAATTCCATTCCCGGTAATAAAGAATATGATGAGTCACTACAAGACAAGGGAGGGAGTGAAGAAGTTCATCAAGGACGTGGTTCCAGATTACAGGGAGATTTTTCATGGTTAATTAGCCTTTTGCAACTCCAAGTGGTATGACCCTTGCAACCTTTTTTGAAATTCCTGCTTCATGAACGGATTCTATTACCTGATCCACATCTTTGTATGCCTGTGGAGCCTCTTCTGCTATCACCCTTCCATGAGTTGCCCTCACGTATATCTTCTTAGTCTTCATAAGAGATTTCTTTATTTCTTCTCCCTTGAACTCTCTTATTGCTTTATGTCTTGACATAACCCTTCCTGCTCCATGACATGTCGAGTAAAAGCTTTCCTTGCTCTTGTCTGTGCCAACAAGTATGTAAGATGCGGTTCCCATTGAGCCAGCTATGAGTATTGGCTGGCCAACGTTCTTGTAAACCTTTGGAACAAGCGGGTGCCCTGGTGGCAAAGCCCTAGTTGCCCCCTTCCTGTGAACATACAACTTCCTCTTTTCTCCATTTACTTCATGTTCTTCAAGTTTTGCAATGTTGTGGCATATATCGTATATTAGTTTCATGTCCATATCTTCCCAGTCTCTCTTGAATACCTGCTCAAAACTGTCCCGTATCCATTTTGTCATAACTGTCCTATTGGTGAAGGCATAGTTGACTGCTGCCTGCATTGCCTTGAAGTAGTCCTGCCCTTCCTTGGAATTTGCTGGTGCGCAAACCAACTGATTGTCTGGTATCTTTATTCCGTACTTCTTAACTGCCTGTTCATGAATCTTCAAATAGTCGGAGGCAACTTGATGTCCAAAACCACGCGAGCCGCAATGCAGCATTACAATGACCTGTCCAGGTCTATCTATCCCAAAGGCCTTGGCAGTTTTTTCATCGTATATTTTGTCCACTGCCTGAACCTCTAAGAAATGGTTTCCAGCACCAAGGGTCCCCAATTGTGGCAGTCCTCTCTTCTTTGCAAGGTCGCTAACCTTTGATGGGTCAGCGCCTTCCATATGTCCATTTTCTTCCATTCTTTCAAGGTCTTCCTTAGTTGCATAACCATTCTCAAGTGCCCACTTGGCACCAAGTTTCAAAACTTCATCAAGCTGGTCGTAATTAAGCCTTAACTTTCCTTTGGCCCCAACGCCACATGGAACATTTTTAAACAGCGTATCGATGAGTGTCTTTATTTTTCCTTCAACATCTTTTCGGTCGAGATTCGTCTTTATCATTCTTATCCCACAGTTTATGTCAAAACCTGTACATCCTGACGATATGATGCCTTCTTCCGCATCAAATGCCCCCACAGCGCCCATTGGTAGGCCATAACCAAAGTGAATATCTGGTGCTCCGATTACAGGTTCAATCACACCAGGGAGCATGGCTACATTTGTCAACTGCATAAGTGCATCAGGCTCAACACTATCTATGATGAATTTGTTACCATAAACTATTGTATCAACTCTCATACCTTTTCTAAAGCTCTTTGGGATTCTCCACTTAACAGGACTTATCTGCTCTAATTTACTCTTTATATCACTCATTCAATCACCCTACCAAAAACTAGATACAAACAGAATAACTGCCTGTACCCGTTTACACAAAACTTTTATGTGATTGGTCAACAAAAGTTTTATCAAAACTGTGCCGGGTACACGCTTTATAATAAAAGGAGCTTTCTCGTATTTAAAGATTTATCGCATAGATTACATGAAGAAGACAACATAGACTATGTATCCTACGTAAGACAAAAATAAAATAACTGCCCTTGGCTTTGTTAACTCCATTCTCTCGGCAAGCAGGTAAATTGTTACAACACTAAGGGCCAGAAGTCCAAAGACAAAACTTTTGTACGTATTCTCAATTACAACCTTTATGCCCATAAGGCCTGCTATTAAAATAGGCAGGCCAAGACAGATAAGTATGTCAAATATGTTTGAGCCAATTGCATTTGATGTCGCTCCAGAGACGTCACCTCTTCTTGCATCGGCAACAGAGACTGCAGTGTCAGAGAGTGATGTTGCAACAGCAATTATGATAAAAGATAGGACGAGAGATGAAACGTTCATGATTTTTGATAATATGATAACGTACTTAACAAGATAGTATCCTGCCACAGTTATCACGATTATGGACACAAGGAGAATCAATATATCTTTATCAATCTTTGTTTTCGTTTTTCTCTGAAGTTTGTGTTTCTTTCTAAATTCTCTTGTTTGTCTTTGTATTTCGAATAAGTAAAGTAAGTAGAATGCAATGAAGCCAAGGCCAACCAAGTATCCCCACTCGTTGAGGTAGAACAAAGACGCGAGAAAAACTATGATGGTGAGAGCATAAAACAATCCATCCCTGTACACAACTTCCTTGCTTACCTTGAATGCAATTGGGGCAACAAATGCGGAGACAGCAGGAATAACTATTATGTTGAATAAACCAGAGCCTACAATTGTTCCGATACCAACGTCGAAGTTATGAAATAACACAAGTCCAATTGTAGAAACGGTTAACTCGGGGAAAGAACTTGCGACGGCGTCCAACGTTGCACCACGAACAGATTTTGAAATTCTTAAGGCATTACCTATCTTTTGGGCGGACTGCACGAATTTGTCTCCAGAAATCCATATAGCCAGTGATGTAACTATTATCGTGAATATGGAAACTATTATCAACGACATAGATTTCTCCTCTCAAATTAAATATTTAAAATGATTTTTATATATTAATTCTATGAATAATTTATTTTTAATATTGACCAGTATATCTGGATTGGCAGTAGGTCCCATACTGATTTATTTCACATCAAAAATAATTCTTAAGAATGCAGAAGTACTCATCAATAAATTTTTAATAACCATTCCCATAATTGGTATTCTCATATTGCCTTTAACAACTGCACTTCCAAATCTCTTTGTTTCAATCGCGTCAGTTCTGAAGGGTGTACCAGAAATTGTCTATTTAAATAATATCGGAAACAATATTGCAAATCTTACTCTAATCGTTGCCATATGTGCTCTTGTAAGTGGGAAGTTCGTGGTGACAAAATCCATTCTCATAAAAAGGGATTCTCTCTTTCTCTTAATTTCAACTATAATATCAGTTTTGTTGATGAGTGATGGAATACTTACAAGAAGTGACGGAATGATTCTTGTTCTTGTCTATTCGTTCTATTTTCTAACCATGGTGAGGGAAGAGAACATTTCACAAAGGAAAAAGACAAACACAAATCCAATTAAAAATATTTCATTGATTATACTTGCTGGGGTTGTGATGTATGTAAGTGCTGAATTAATAGTATGGTCAGCGAAAAATATAATATTCTTAACTTCATTGTCTTCAACTTTTGTTGGAAGTGTGATAGTAGGGTTAGCAACTGTTTTACCTGAGGCTTCAGTCATGCTCTTGGCAAGTTATAAAAAAGAAATAAATGTGTCTTTCAGTAATTTAATAGGCGATTCACTTGCATCAATTCCATTGGTTATAGGTATTATGTCAATTTTATATCCATTGAAGATTGGAGCAAAAACTATCAATATATTACTTCCGTTTCTACTCATTTCAACGACTGTTTTCCTTTTGATTATTTATGGCGACCCTCTATTACTAAGATTCAACGTAAAAAAATATGATATAAAAATAACAGAGGCATTGCTATTAATTATGATATATATCTTATTTATGTACTTCACGTTTTAATTGAAAGGTGCTTCATATATCGCACACAACCTTTGCTCTCCAACCATCCTTGGTTTTTTCAACGCTGAAATTGTAGTAGGTAACTCCCTTCACGACGGTTTCCCCCTTCTCAGGTGAGTATGGTTCTCCCCATGCCTTTCCGCGAGCAATCAATTTTCCATCCTTTTTTTCAACCTCTACATCAAACTTTGAGAAAAACATTTCATTTATGTCAGATTCTGTAAGAAGTTTTGACAACCATTCATGGACGAGTTCTCTTGGGGAGTCAGCTTCAACTTTTATCTCTATAAATTCCTTTGGTTCAACCTTATCTCTTTGGCAAACTACTTCGAAGAGAGCCATGCTTGCCTGCTCTAAAAGCTCTGCCAGATTCTTCCCTTCGGCAACGAACATGACGTCGGATGTTAAGTCGTCCACGAACTTGTACATACAACCAACCTCACACATATATATATTTCGTTACTTATTAATTTGATAAATTTAATAAAATTAAAGGAGGAGATTGTTATTCCGAAGGGTAAAGTTCCATACAAAAGAGGCTACACTCACAGTAAGGAAAGAGGAAGAGAAGAGACGGTCATATGCAGCATGTGTGGGTCCAGAGTTCCGAGATGGAAGTGCATAGTCGTCAGAAGAGGTTTTAGGATAACGGACCCAGCCATTCTTAAGGAAGTTGGAAGAAGAAACATTCATACTTCAAGCGAGAAGCAGTACGTCTGTCCTAAGTGTGCAAGATTCCATAACATAGTTAAAAAAAGATAAAGGGATTAAGATGGGGTTTATAGAAAAAATAAAAAGGTTTGAAGGAGCCCTGAAAAAAAAGCCCCTAGAGAAAGAAACCTTGAATTTCAGAATAAGCGTGCCAAAAGAATTGATTGTATTTCCTCCCATAAAAGATATAAAGAACTTTTCCTTTCAATACACACTTCTTGAACCATTTGCTCACGTCCATATAAAATGGAGCAACACCGAGAAATCTCTTGTTTATAGAGTCATAGAACCAACTTTAAGTAATAAAGAAAAAAAGGTTTACGATAGGATTACCGAAAGCTTATCGGAGATAATAGATGTTGAGCTGTCATCTATAAAAGGTACGGGGAAGGCATTTGAATACATAGAGGGAAAGGTAAAGAAAATTCTCGATGAAATAGAAATAAGTTTGGACAACACATCCTATAACAAGATAATGTATTACATCTACAGGGATTTCATAGGCCTAAACGAAATTGAGCCACTCATGCACGACCCATATATAGAAGACATTTCGTGTGATGGTTTGAACATACCACTTTATGTTATACACAAAAAACTTGGTTCCATCGAAACCAACATAGTCTTCAGGGACGAAGAAAAATTAAAGAACTTCATAATAAAACTTGCAGAGAGATGCGGTCGTTACATAAGTTATGCCGAACCACTGCTTGATGGTGCTCTGCCGGATGGTTCCAGGGTACAGGCAACACTATCCAGTGATGTCACAACAAAGGGGCCAACTTTCTCAATAAGGAAGTTCACTTCGGAACCACTTTCTCCAATAGACTTAATAAATCTAGGTACGGCATCTCCGGCAATAATGGCATACCTCTGGTTTTGTGTTGAGATGGGAACGTCAATAATGATATGTGGTGGAACAGCAACAGGAAAAACCACCATGTTGAATGCAATAAGTTTATTCATACCTCAGGAATGGAAGATAGTCTCCATAGAGGATACCAGAGAGCTTCAACTTCCACATGAGAACTGGATACCATCCGTTGCAAGGGTTGGTTTTGGTACACCAATGGGAGAGGGTGAGAAGTACGGTGAAGTAACAATGTTCGACCTTTTGAAGGCAAGCTTCAGGCAAAATCCAGATTACGTCATAGTTGGTGAGGTTAGAGGCGTTGAGGCATCCGTTATGTTTCAGGGGATGGCGTCAGGACATCCGTCGATTGGTACAATGCATGCGGCAGGAGTTTCAACAGTTATAAAGAGGTTGCAGACGCCACCAATAGAACTTTCTCCAAGTCTCGTGGAGACACTTGATCTCGTTGTGACAATGGTCCATGCAAGAGAAAGGGGTAAGTCTGCTAGAAGGGTTAAGAGCATAGAGGAGATAGAGGCAGTTGAACCAACAGGAGTTGCAAGGACTTCGACAGTTTTCAGGTGGATACCATCAACGGACACCTTTGAGCCAGGTGAGGGCACGTACACACTTAATAAGATATCTCATGTGAAAGGAATTCCATTAAGAGACATTAAAAGGGAGATAAACATAAGGGAAAGGATAATTGATTACATGATAAAAAATAAAATCACACACTGGAAGGAAGTGAGTAAGTTAGTTTCGGAGTATCATAAGAATTCCAAGGAAGTTTTAAAGGAATTGAAAATAAAAGTTTAGATGGTGTTATATGGAAGAAAGAGTGAGAACGGGTATACCAGGATTTGATGAGGTACTCAATGGTGGGTTTCTCCCATCAGACTTAGTTTTGCTTACAGGTGCAACTGGAACAGGAAAGACCGTATTTGCCACACAATTTCTTTACAACTCCGTGAAACTTTATAATTCCCCATCTGTTTACGTTTCCTTTGAGGAAAGGCCAGAAGATATAAAAAGGAATGCGATGAGGTTTGGATGGGATTTTGAAAGTTTTGAGAGAAAAAATTTAATTTCCTTCGTAAGGTACGATCCCCTTCACATAGAGGACATATACGGACTGATAGAGAACAACATCCATGAGATTGGAGCAGAGAGGGTCGTCATAGACAGCATAACTGGTTTAGGACTTAACATAAGAGATCCGGGAGATTTAAGGGCAGCCATATTCAATATAGGTAGGATGCTTAAGAGGTCGGGATGTACATCCATCTTAACATCGGAGGCTCCATCGGAAAATCCACTCATACTGAGTACTTTCGGAGTTGAAGAGCATGTTACAGACGATGTCATAGTCCTCTACAAGATACCAAAGGGCACTGGGTTCAGCAGGGCTTTAACGGTTTGGAAGATGAGAGGTTCTGTTCATTCTGAGAAGATACATCCATACATTATAACCAAGGATGGAATAGTAGTTTATGCGCATGATGAAACTCAGTTATTTGCCTAAGTTCAAAGGTGATTATTTTGTCGAGAATGAATATTAAAAAAATATCCGTAATTATTTTTGGTTCACTTGTTGATAGGTATTATGATCACTTCAAGACCCTTAAGGAAAAAATAAATGAGGCTGATATACCAATATTGACGAGAACTTATGTTTCCCTCATGTTCTTCATTTCGATGATTTCTTTTTTTGTCTCCCTACCGGCATCTCTCTTCATTTTAAGTATTTTTGGTATGTCATCATTTTCCCTATCTTTGTTGATATCTCTTGGTATAGCGGGATTGACATTTGCCATAATTTATTACTATCCATACGAGAGGGCTGGCTCAAGAAAAAGAAACATAGAAACAAACCTTCCGTTTGCCATAAACCACATGGCAGCGATAGCGAGTTCTGGTGTCCCGCCGAAGATAATTTTCAAACTGTTGTCCGAATTCGGGGAGTATGGTGAGATAAGCAAGACTGCATCAAAAATAATAAGGAACATAGACGTATTTGGTCAGGACATCACTACGGCAATAGAATCAGTTGCAGCAAATATTCCCTCTGAAAGCTTCAGGGAATTACTTTATGGAATTCTTTCAACCATAAAGACGGGGGGTGACCTGAAGAGTTATCTTAAGGTTCAGGCAAAGGAGGCTTTGTTCACGTACAGGCTAAAGAGAGAAGAATATCTTCAGGCACTTTCAACTTACGCAGACTTCTACACTGCCGTGATGATCGCTGCACCTTTATTCTTGATATCAATTTTAGCCGTAATGAACATAATTGGTGGAACGATTCGTGGCATGAGCATACAGGATGTTATGAACCTTGGCATATACCTTGGGATTCCTGCAATGAACATAGCCTTCATAATGTTCATCACGTTCACTCAACCAGAACAAATTTAGGTGTCTATATGAATTTAAGAGAAAAAATAAGGGAGCTGTCGAAGAGCGCTGACGAGTGGTTAAAAGTTTCCAAGGAAAGGGAGTATCTTGTCTTAGGGTCTTTTGTAATTGGTGTAACCATCATAGTAATGAATTTCTTACTCTTTCAAGGAGTTGTGCAGGTATTCACAACAATAAACATTCTTGGAGCATCACTCATAGTTGGACCAGCAACTATTGCGAAGTACGTGGAATACAAGAAATCGAGAAAGATTGAATCGATGTTTCCAAACTTCTTGAGCGACGTTGTTAGCGGGACACAGTCAGGAATGACGTTAACTCAATCAATAAAGGCTGCCTCAAAGAATGAATATGGTCCACTATCTCCCTATGTTAAAAAAATGGCGAGTCAGATTGACTGGGGAATACCATTTGATCAGGTTTTAAAGGGCATTGCAAAGGAGTTAAGGAGTAAACTCATAGACAGGACGGTATCGACCATAATAGAGACTCATAGAAGTGGAGGAAGTATATCGGATGTTCTCGAGTCGGTTTCAACGAGTGTCACAGAAGTTGAAAGAATAAAGGAGGAGAGGAAAGCTCATGTTTATTCCCAAATACTCACAGGCTATGTAATTTACTTCGTATTCCTTGGTGTCATAATAGGTCTCCAAAAGTTCCTGATACCCACACTTTCCTTCACGGGCGTCAGCCAGTTTGGAGTCCCTTCAACAAAGGAAAGTACAGGCAATTACAACACAGTGTTCCAGAATCTAATAGTTATTCAGGGACTTTTCTCGGGGCTTGCCATAGGCAAAATGTCCGAAGGTTCTATAATGGCTGGACTGAAACATGTTATTGTTTTTATAGCCATAGGTCTAACAGCGTTCGTTCTGATATTATGATGTATGAGGCTTTTTCTTTAATTTTTTTATTTAAGGTTGAATAAAGAATAATTAGATAAATTATGTCCGGAGGAGAAAAGAAGTTAGTTCTTTTAGTGTTTTTAATAGTCATATTTTTTCTAATTTCTCCTCAGAACATTCAGGTTAAAGCAGCATGGTGGAACAACAACTGGGAGTATTGCAGGAATATAACAGTCTCTCAGGGAATTGACGGATATCAGTATAAAATTCACATTACTGATACAACTCACATGGATCAGAATTCAATTAGAGTTGTCAATGCACCATGTAACTCCGGTGGTACTGAAGTTCCCCACTGGACAGAAAAATTTGAAACAAACGATGCAATAATATGGTTCAAGGGCAGTGGAACAGGAACACAATATTCCATATATTATAATAACCCATCGGCTTCCGATACAAGTAACGGAGATAACGTTTTTGATTATTTTGATCATTGGACATCAGATAATACAGGAGATTGGTCATACTCCTATGTTGGTGATCCTACAAATAGGCATATTTGGGTCTATACAAATGGTCAATACACATCTTCAAGAGAACTTATAATCGATTATGCACAAATAAAAAATCTTTGGTGGGGGGATTATGATCATTCGTGTATAGGATGGGTTAATTCAACTGGTGCAAGATGGGATATTCATGATCATGTGTGCCTAAGATTTGAACACGACGGAGGTGGTTATACTCCCAAAGTTCCAGATACGAATCATGTTTGGGTTGCATTAGAGACTTATAAGAATGGTGTTAGATATGTTGATACATACAAAAGCTTTTCCATACCCTCAGCAACAGATAATCTAACTTTCATTCTCAGGTATACATCTAGTAGAATAGAATTTGAAGTACGTAATAAAGATACAAATACATTGCTTACTAGCGATTATAATGATAGTTCTTCAGTAATACCTTCTTTGTCATCCGTGAAATATTTCTTCTGGGGTATATGGAGTTATGGTGGTGGATGGTTTACCTATCAATCACCAACTTATATTAGATTAGGTAATAATCCCACAAACGGTGGAATGAATATGACCGTTGATTATTGGTTTATTAAGGATTACACCTCCCCAGAGCCAACGGCAAGTGTTGGGTCAGAAGAAAGTTATTCTGCTTGTAAGGTTCTTACGGATAGCATAACTTTAAACAGGGATGTTAGTTCATCAGGCACATGCTACACCATAGGAGCTTCAAATATAGTTATAGATTGTAATGGACACACAATAACTTACTCACAATCTTCGGCCGGCTATGGTATTAAGAACACAGGTGGTTATGACGGCATCACAATAAAAAATTGTAAGATTATCCAAGGCTCAACAAATTCAAATTCACATGCAATTTATATATCTTCTACAGCAGCATCGGATGATAATGTAATTGTCAACAATGAGATTAAAACTTATGGTGATAATTGTTGGGGAATTAATCATTATACAAATTCCAATTCTTTCAATAATAATATATCTTTCAATAAGATAACTACTAACGGTGCAAATTCTGGGGGAATATATAACTATTTTATTGAAAGCGGAGCAAATTTCAATAACAATATTATAAATACTACAAGCACTGCCATATATTCTGATACCAGCTGCACAAATATCAAAATTAAAAATAATCAGTTAATAGTTCGTGTATCTGGATATGCTATAGGTATTATAGCTGATTCTGATAACCCGGTGATTGAAAACAACACAATTGAGAGTGTATCAGGAGGTATTCGATTGAGTCAACTAGACAATGCAAATGTTTCTAATGATAAAATAACTCTCACCGGTTCTTCTGGCTGTGGAATTAATCTTTATTCTACCACAAATAGTCAATTTCAAGATGGATATGTGAACTCTACCAATGGTGCAACGGAGTATTATGTGAAGACGGATGGCTCAAATCAATTCAGGAACACTGACTTTACTGAATCTAGGAAAATTTATTTTTATGATAGTAATACTTGGTTCGTCTACAATGATAAAGATACTGGTGG
>JAGGZI010000022.1 GCA_021162085.1 Candidatus Aenigmatarchaeota archaeon | reverse complement strand
TTGATAAAATCCAATTTGTCTTAGATACGTCATTTATTTTTAACCAAAATTCTATAGTGTAAGTCTCGTTTAGATTTATGCTTTCGTCGTGTGCTACGTTTATATAACTACCGTCACCATCAAATTCAAATGCTCCGAAGAATTTACCTCCTGATGAATTGAATGTGGGACTGCCAACAGCTTCGCCGTTGTTTCCATTTCCACTCCAATCATACACGTATGTATCATTCTCACCAACAGAGGAGTCGTTATTGAAATGCATCTGCAAAACCATAGAAGGGTCCTCTGGAATTTCTCCAAGAAATCTGATTTTGTCCAATGAAAACTTCCCATTTATATTATGATACAAACCTACATCTTTAATGTAGTTATCAGATGAAATGGAGCAATTAAATGTTACATTATTGGTTGTTGTGAAAACTTCGTTCTCTAATGGATTGTTTAAAGTAACGTTAATATTCGCCAGTACCGTGCTCGGAATTAGAAAAATAAAGAAAACTATATATAAAATAAACAAATTCTCTTTTAAGGTCATCCTCCATCACTAACTTTACCTAAGTTTATCTAACTTGAAGATTGAGAACACTTCTTGTTCTGGATAAATTTCTATTCCCTTTTTGTCTGTTATTTGCATTGCCACTACTTTTTTCTGATGTTTAGTACCACGCATTTTAAGAACTTCCAAACCACTTTGCCTTACGTTCCCTCTTCTTATGTTGTAAAGAACTATCACTCCATCGGCAAGAAATTCCTCCACTCCTGTTGGACTGTATATCCTTGGTTCCTGTTCAGTTTCTGATATGAGGAATGATGTTACCTTTAGCTCTTCAAAATATCTAAATAATTGCTCAATGTATATCCTGTAAGTTTCTTCTCTACCAAGAAATGCCGAAGCAATTGCCGTTAAAGAATCCACTATAATTATCTCTGGCTTAAATCCTTTTGGTATCAATATTGGCTTGATATCAATAAGTAGGTCCCCCATCTCCTTCGCAAGTAGTGCATCTATCGCCCTGGTTATATCAAATAGCTTATATCTCTTAATGACTAAGTTTTTCTCATTGTCCTTAAGATCCCAACCAAATTTCTTTATGTGACTCTTTAACTTTTCCTCTGACTCCTCAAAAGACATGTAAAGACATTTTTTACCATTTTTTGCGGCGTTAACTGCAATTTGAAGGCATAATAATGTTTTTCCTGAACCCGCACCACCAGCGATGAGAACTGAGCTGTTTTTTGGTATGCCGTTTGTGAAAAGTCTGTCAAGCCCATTTATCCCACTTTTTATGTATTCAGGTTTGGGATTTCTTGGTTTCTTCCCTAGTTTGGCTTTCTTATGAGTTTTTTTCGATTTTCTAACCATAAAAATTAATTCGTCTTTCTTATTTAAAATAGTTTTTGTTTCAAGGACTAGAACCAGGTTTAATATGCATCTTCACCACGGAGCTCATGTTCTGATGTTTGCTCAATTATAATTGGCATCAAGAACTTGATTTTTATCTTCCTTCCGCATTTGCATTTGAACTCTATCTCTCCAATACCATCTGTCATCGTCATGCGAATCATCCTCCTATACATTAGAATTTTTAATTTTTAAAATTGCCGCTGCAATGTCCTTTGTTTCCTTGAGCGCATTCCTTGCCTCCTCCTCAGAACAACCAGTTTGCTCCATGACAATTTTCACATCTTCCATAGAGAATTCCTCTTTAGGAACTTCGGATACGTCCCCACTAACCTGGAATGTTTCGTTACCGCCCATGACTACCCGAGAAACAACAGGATTTGAAACTATTATGTCTTTATCCTTGCATTTAAAAATTACCTCATCAACGTCAATTTCCTCTGTCTTTATTCCCATCTTCTTCATTGCCTTTTCAATTGCCTTTTGATTTATTTTTCCAAGCATTATAACACCCCGTGAAACTTGTTATTATTTATATATATTAAATATAAATTATTTTGAGGTGAATGTATGAAGGAAGGTTGGCAATTGAAAGAGGAAGTCCCACTCTTCATAATATTGTTCATATTAGTGGGAATAGTACTTTACGTAATAAATCCAGGTATGAGCATGAACCTCATAGTAGGTACAGCGTTCTTCATAGCAGTTGTGGTAACAGCACTTGAAGTGATAATAGATTACTTCTGGGTAGAGAGCAAAAAGAAGAAATAATTTATTAACCAGGAATAAAATATAGACATGGACTTTATCATTATTCTTCTTTATATTTTTCTTGGTATATTATTAGGAATCATTATAGGATTAACTCCTGGTTTACATCCAAATACTGTTGCCATAATATTACTCAGTTTTTCGTTTCTTGACCCATTCTTAACATGTATCTTGATAATATCAACAGCTATAACCCACACGTTCCTGGACTTTATCCCATCTATATTTCTGGGCGCACCCAGTAGTGGAACCTCACTGAGCGTCCTTCCTGGACATAAGATGATGATGAAAGGGAGGGGCTATGAGGCACTAATGTTAACTGTTGTTGGGGGAATCATATCTTTGATATTTGTTTTACTTTTCATTCCAATAACCATTTTACTTTTAAATAATCTTTACTGTATGATAAAGGCAAACGTTTATCTTATATTATTGGGAGTAGCGGGTTACATGTTCCTCAGAGATAGAAATCCATGGGGAGTTATTGTCTTTATCCTCTCTGGAACTTTAGGTTATCTATCTCTTAACAACAACTTAGTTGGAGTTATGATATTGCTTCCAATTCTAACCGGATTATTTGGTTCGAGTATGATAATTTATTCTCTCATTCGTGGAGGCGCTTCAATTCCAGAACAAGAAAATAGCGTGGAGTATGTTGGCAGAAATGAATATTTAATGGGTGGTCTTGTTGGTTCCATTTCCGGAATTCTTGTTGGGATTTTACCAGGAATAGGCGCTGCGCAGGCAACGTTCCTATCTCATGAAGCCTTAAAGGACCGGTCAGAAAGAAAATTTATGATAGCAATGGGTGGCGTAAACACAACCGTAGCAGTACTATCAATCCTTGCCTTATGGGTGATAGGTACACCAAGGAGTGGTGTTGCATCTGTAATTGGCCAATTAATGAACCTTACACTCAATGATGTGTTAATATTCATAGGCATCATAATGTTTGTAAGCGGATTATCTGGATTCATTACCTTGATAATAGGAAAAAATTTTATAAGAACTCTACGAAAGATTAACTACAACTACATAAACCTTTTTATAATATTCCTGCTTTTAATCATAACTTTCTTATTCACAAATCTTTTTGGATTATTGTTGCTTGGGCTATCGACACTAATCGGATTGGTTTGTATATTTTCCGGAACGAGAAGGACCTATCTCATGGGTTGTTTGATAGTTCCAACAATCCTATTTTTTATTTGAAATTCTGCTGAAGAACTTGTAAAATTTACCTCTATATTGATAGAAATAAAGTCCTATGAAAAATCCTACAGGAGCACCAACGACTATATCTAACCAGTAATGCACTCCAAGGTAAACACGTGAATATGATATTAAGGAGCCGTATATCAACAACGGAACTCTCCACTTCTTCTTGTAAAAGAAGAATCCAAGTGGGAAAAATCCAAGTGATGCGTGTGTGCTTGGAAATGATGGGCTATGTGGAAGTGGTATTAAAGAATTTTGTGGTCTTGGTACGTTGATTGTAATTTTCAAGATATAAACCAAAATTAAATCAATTGATAATGCAAAAAAATATAGAAGGAACTCTCTTTTATTCTTACTCCATAAATAAAGTGGAATTATCAGCGCCACCAAATATACTATGCTATCTGTAACCAAAACCCAAAAAGTCAATGAAGACATGTTGTAAATTAATGAAGATTGAAATAAATTTTTAAGCACTTTCAATCAGGTATCCCATGCTTCCATCACCTTGCGCTAAAACCTCGCCACCACATTCGCATCTTCCGGTTAGGGGAATTCTTCTGAAAGTTTTATTACATTGAACACATACAAATCCTTCAAGATGTTTTATTTTCGTCTGCGCTGGACTTGTATTTATTTTATGGCTCTTCCCCCCTTTAGAAAATAATTCCTTTAGACTTGACTGTCTGCCTGTTCCTATTAACTCTCCTTTGTCAACACCTATAATATGAAAGATTCTTTCCAATGGTGGTATTAACTGATTGTTTATGTAGTAATCAGAATCTATTTTCAGGTTATGTTCTTTTATGTATTCTGGATCTTCCGCCCTCTTGCTTAGCATTTGATTCCCTTTAACTATTACAAAGGATATCCTTGTTCCTGGTGATGGTGACTTGGAAGGATCCCTCTTTCTAATTTTCTTGGCAAGCTCTATATGAGGCAACATCCCATCATATTTGTCTATGTTCTTCGTTATGCTTTTTGTAACGGCAAGTTTCCTCAAATCAACGTTGCCTGTGTTTAGATTGTCAACCTCCTTTTGTACGTATGATATTGCCTTCTTTACGTCTCCCTCTTTTAGAATTATGTTCAATACTGTGTTCATGGTTTCTGTTATTAAATCAGGCCAATCCCTTCTTACCGTCTCTATACCCTTCATCTCTATTTTATCTGTCCACTCTCCATTTGTCTTCTCAAATGCCCATCCTGCATATCTCTTCTTTGTTAGAATTAGGAAAGAACGGAATATCTTCTCAAATTCAAGAACAAGTTTTCCGGGTAATTTTATCTCATTTGTTATTTTATTTCCTATCTCATATGCCTTCTCAAGGTCGGTTGTATTCGTTTTAACAAAAACCGAATCTGTATCTCCATATATAACCTCAAATCCCTTATCTATTATCCTCTTTCTTGTGCTTTGAATTATACTTCTTCCAAAAGATGTTATGGCAGTTGCTATGTCAAGCATGTAAACTCTTGCCCTGAGATAACCCATGTATCCGTAAAAGGCATTTGCCATTATTTTCAGTGCATATTGTTTTGCATTTAAAATTCTTTTCTTATCTGGGTCTTTCTCCCTATACATGTCCTTTTTAACTACCGCCCTTTGATCAATTAACCTTTCAAGAACGTTGGGTACTATACCTTCTCTAACACTTCGTTTAACGAATTTTGCACCATTTGGCGCTTGATTGTATTCAACCTCCTTATCATCTTCGATTAAGATGGTTGTTGGACATATATTGTATGTTCTTATTATGCTTGGATATAGGCTCTTAAAATCAAGAACAAGTATGCACCCATCTGTATGAAGTCCTACTTTTGGCTCCATAACGAAACCGCCTTTGAATTCCTTGTCCTTTCTTTCATTCATTCTTTTTTTAACTTCCTCATTCTCTGGTTTCATTGGGAAGAGAACATCTCTTTTTTTGAACTCCGAGAGAAGTATGTTTTCTATTCTTACTGCTTCACCACCATCAAGTACATCCTGAAGTAGGACACCTGAAACCCTTGATAAAGCTATATACTTGTCCATTAAATTCTTTCTTTCCATTAATTCCAGTGCTAGCACGGCGTCCTTTCTTGAATACTCTATTAGCTCTCTTACCTTTTCTAAATTACCATTCCAGTACTTATCAAAGTCCTTATACTTTATGTCTATCTTTCTCATGTTTAGGAGATTTTTTGCAACGTTGTCAAGTGTGTAAGTCTTCAAGGAAAAGTCTTTTCTAACAACAAGATACGAATCAAATATTATCCTACCTGTTATATTCGTTGTGGTTTTCATTCCATATGTGCTTGAGTAAACTGGTTTGTTCTTTACCCTACCAATGTCCTTTTTAACGCCCAATATGTCCATTCTACCAAGAATAAATGGTATATCAAAGTTCTGTATGTTGTATCCTGTTATCACGTCAGGATCGTATTCTATTATAATTTCCCTTAGTTTTTCCAACATTTCCTTTTCATTATCTGTACAAACTATGTTCCTTTCTCCATTCTTTATGTGTTTTGAAATCAATACCATTGTGTCCTGATTTTTATACTTCTCGGAAAAGGCAAGACTTATCATTATTATTCCATCTGTCTTTGGCTCTGGTATATGATCAGTTGGTGTCTCCGTCTCTATATCCAATGAGAGAATTCTCAGGGGAACATTCTCATCTATATCAATTGGTTTTATTTCCTTTGCTTCCAAACCACCACAATAAACCGTATTTGTATTCACAAAATTGCCATTTACATCAATCCATCCCATCCCCTTAATACCCATATCTGCAAAGAATCTATACCTAAAGAGTATGTCTGCCTCATAAACATCACCATTTACTTTTTCTCTTATCGTGGGCACCTTTGATGGTATTCTGTTGGTTATCTTAAAAACCTCTGTCTTGTCCTTCTGATATCCGAAGGGGAGATATCTCTTAACTTTTTCTATTTTAACTATTTCACTTCCAAACTCTTCTAAACTCTCTTTAAGTCCACTCTCATCTTTAGTATTAACGTAGAAGTATGGAAGAAAATCCTTAACGAAAACACAGTATGTCTTTCCTGTTTTGGTTTTGCCAAATATTCTTATCACTGGAAAATTATTAAGCATTGTATAATCCGCATCTAAAATCTGAAGCTTCATTTCATCACCAAGAATGGTAATAATAATCTTGTAATCACTACTAAAAATTAATTTGTCTTCTTGAGTATAGAAATGACTTAGGAGTGATGATTCTCAGTTTCGTACTCCCTGTTCTTCAAGTTCACTAAATAACCATTCTTACCTGATAGGGAGATAACGGAAACTCCCTTATAATTGAAGAAGAACTGTTCATTTAGTCCTGAAATAACTATTATGTCTGGTATGTCTCTTAAAAGATATGGATCTCCATCAACAAATTTGTATGGAAGGAAGTGCCTTTTTCTTAGGAGTTGTATTATAATGCTCTTAGAGTCATTTAATCCCAATTTATTCTTTAGCTCGTCAATCCAATTCATCTTTAAAACAAAAACCCTTATTCCTTTAATATCAACCATGAAGGGTTCATTTAGTGAATAAACATTTGGATAGGGTGCATTACCATTAGTTGTAATAATTTCTGTTTTTAACTTCAACAAGTCCCTTCTTATCGTGAACGTGAATATGTATGAAGGTAAACGTGAAGGTTTTTCGTCTAATTTTTCCACAAATAAAGCATAACAATCTTCATCTGCTAACTTTACGCCTCTATCTAAAGGAATGTCTGGATAATATATTTTTTCAACTAAGAAACCATTCTTAACCACTTCTCCTTTCACACCAATAACTTCGTCTTCAAGAACTTTCTCTTTGGATAAGCAAAAAATAGAACCAGTTGTATCCTCTATTCTAAAACCATTATCTTCAACATCTCTAATCATACCTATTAGCGCTGCCTTGGTTCCATATCCCAATTTGTTTATTGACGTTATGTCCTTTAGCTTCATTTTTTCCTTTAGAACATCCCTAAGAAAGTTCAATCTATTGTTGTAAAACTCCAAAAAATCGGTTATTTTCCTTAGTCTTTTGTTCTTCTTATACTCAAAAATGACATTAACTGTTGGCCCCCTTTTAAAAAAGTTATATAATTCCTTAGTTAACACAACGTCGTTAGAGCCTATCTTACTTATAATCTCATCTATATCATCTTTTTTTATCTCATTAATAACATTGGGTGATAGTAAAATCCCTTTATTTAGAAATTCTTTAACCAATTCATTCACAAAATTCACCTATTGAAAATAATATTGTGTGATAAGTATGTCCTTTATTTTATTTATCAAGGAATCGTATAAATTCATCTTTATTATCCTGGTCCTTCCATATCTTCCTTTACTAACTACCCTTGCATTTATTATTCCAAGGAGATCCAGCTCAGAAATAAGGTCTGATACCCTCCTTTGTGTTAACGGTTTGATACCATTTTCTACGCAAACCTTGGTATAGACATCATAAACATCGCCTGTGTAAGCTCCATCTCCATTTAACTTTAGAATACTCCACAACACTGCCTGACTCTGCCTTGGTTGGGACCTAATTGCTTCCAATATCCTATCATTATCTATTTTTGACTCTGCTATGTCAACATGCCTTTCCTCAACCTTTTCAGAATTTTCCCTTTCGGCTATCTCTGCTGCAACTCTCAAAAGGTCCAGGGCCCTTCTGGCATCTCCATGTTCCTGAGCAGCAAGGGCAGCACATTTTTCTATAACTCCCTCTTCTATAACACCATCATTGAAGGCTATTTTACTTCTACTCCTTAATATATTTTGAAGTTGAACTGCATTGTAAGGGTGAAATATTATCTCCTCTTCTGATAAAGAAGACTTTACTCTTGGGTCTATGTTATTTGTAAACGATAGGTTGTTTGATATTCCAATTATACTTAGTTGCGAATTCTTCAATTCCTGGTTTATTCTTGTTAGATTGTAAAGAAAACCATCACCTATTTTGCTAACAATAGCATCAATTTCATCAAGCACCAAAATAACAATCTCCTCCTTCTCATCTAATGCCTTAAAAAACAAATTATATATATGATCTGTTGGTAGTCCTGTAACTGGTACGTTCTCACCAAATTCACGTGCAAGATGTGCTATTAACCTATATTCCGTATCAGCTATTTTTCTCATCTTACAGTTTATATAAATAACTCTTATACCATCTTTTTTTATCTCCTGAAGATTTTTTGTAACAAATGAAATAACTGCTGTTTTTCCCGTACCAGGCTTACCATAAATGAATATGTTAGATGGCTTTTCTCCACGGAGACTTGGTGCAAGAATAGAGGCAATTGTTTCTATTTCTTTTTCTCTATGTGGAAGTTCAAATGGACTATAAGAAATTGTAATTGCTTTTTTATTTTTAAAAATACTTCTTTTCGTTGTATAATTTTTGAATATTGATTGTAATGTTGTCTGCATCTGAAACCACCCCCACCCTTTATTTCATATAGAGTTTTTTATTTTATAAAAAGATATCTGCACGTGAAATAAGGGGGTCATGCACGTGAAATAAGGGGGTCATGAATATACTCACCCCTTTATTTCCTGTGGAAATCGGCTATTATATTATATATTTATTACTATAACATTGTTATATATATTATTCTATTCTTCATTTTTTATTTAATATTTCCATAGGAAACAAACCTCTCAGAGATTTAATACGACAATTTTATATATTAGTTACGACAATTATTAAATATGAATGAAAATGAAATAATGAAAGATAATTTGGCGAAGAAAATATGTGGAGAAATAGTTCTTTCTGAAAAACCTGGTGTTATAATAAAGAAATGGAGAAATATTTTCAAGGTTTCTCAAAGAGAAATTGCAGATGAAATGGGCGTTATGCCATCTGTCTTATCTGATTATGAAAGTGGAAGAAGAAAATCACCTGGAATTAAAATAATAAGAAAAATAGTGGATGCTATGATAAAGGTTTCAGAAAGGAAGGGTGATGATATTTTAAGAGAATTTTACACATTTCCAGGTGAAGATCATATTTCATCATGCATATTGGACATAAAAGAATTCAAACTTCCAGTTAAGATAAAAGATTTTTGTAAGAAGGCTGAATGTATACTGGTTGCAAGAGAAGATTTGTCTGATAAAGAAGTTTATGGTTATTCTCTAATAGACTCAATGAAGGCTATAATTGAACTTTCTCCCACAGAACTCGTTAAAATATATGGGCTAACCACAAACAGGGCTCTAATATTTACAAATGTAACAAAAGGCAGGAGTCCTATGGTTGCCATAAAAGTTACAAATTTGAGACCATCTCTCGTTGTTTTTCAAGGTCCAGATAAGGTTGATGAGCTTGCAAAGAGGATTGGTGAGATAGAGGGTATTTCGATAGCAATAACGAAAATAAAGGACAAAAATACATTAAAAAATACATTAAAAAGAAATTTTAATGGGATGTAAATGAATTACAGATGGATATTGATTGCGCTGTCTATAATTTTAATAGGATTTTTCTTACTTTTATCATATCATTTACCCATAACATTGTCAATTTCTGTTATCATTTTAGGTATTTTAGGCCTATTATTTGGATTGGTTAAGTCGCATGACTGGTATGCTGAGTAAGAAACTCTTCTAAAGTCATTTCGCCACCAATCTTTATTACCTTTTTCTTAATCAATTCTTCAGGAAGCGCTACATAAATAGGTGTTTTGTAAAAACCATAAATAATCAGGGGTCTGGCACCAATTTTCTTTGACTCTCTTATTATTTTTTCAACATCATATCTTTTCAAATATATAACCTTTTTATCCTTTTGTGACGTTTTCTTGGCATCCACAAGAAAAACAACAGATCCATTCTTCATCACAATAATATCATATGGTGCTGACGCGGCTTTTCTCTCAGCTTGATAACCGTATTTTCTGAATAAGTTTCTGACCCTAAATTCAAAATTTATTCCCTTGCGATAATTTGTCATATAAATCACTAATTTAATTTTAAATAGATGTTTTAATAAATTTATTTTGTGATATTATGGCAGACATAACCGTAAGAGATGCAATGACAAAAGATCTGATCACTGTTCAACCAGATGAGAATGTCATAGAATTAGCCAAGAAAATGAGGGATAATGATATAGGCTCTATGATAGTGTGTGAGGATAACAAACTAGTTGGGTTAATAACATCTGAAGACCTGATTAAGAGGGTTTTAATACCAAACAAAGATCCAAGCAAATTGAAGGCAAAGGATATAATAACAAGAAACCTCATAACAACTTCCCCAGACGAATACCTTGTTGATGCCATAAACAAAATGATAGAAAATAATGTTAAAAGGCTTCCTGTTGTTAATGAAAGTAAGTTGGTTGGGATTTTAACAGATGGTGATATTCTAAGGATAGCACCAAATTTGATTGAAACGTGGATAGAGAAAAGAAGTAGGGAAGAAGAGGAAGAACCAAAGGTGATATCAGGAATATGTGAGATGTGTGGTAATTATAGTGATAACTTAAGAAAGCTTAATGGTTTGTGGGTTTGTGAGGAGTGTTATGAATCTTCACCAAAAATATAGGTGATATATTATGGCAAAAATTAAAATCGAGGATGAATGTCCAATAGTACCAAAAATAAAGGTAAAGAACATACCAAATCCACAGGCAGTTTATCCTGAAATCAAGGAAATTCTTATTTCTCGTGTGAAATTAGATCCAAGAGATATAAACGAGAGGGTTTATGAACACAGCAAAGGTAATCCAGAGAAAATTCATATTTTTTTGGAGGCATGGAAGCAAAAAGACAAATACACAAGGCTTCTTTACGAAATAGAGATTGATATGAAGCTCAAACCGGTGAACAAGGGAGAAATAAAATATATTGGTGATATAGACATAGAAATAAAAGGAACCGTTGAAACAAATTATCCTCAGAAGACAACGCTACAGAAGTCCATAGTATGGGATGCTTTTAGAGCTTTTTATGAAAAGGCATTATACGGCGACCTTAGAGACGAATATATGGAAGATTGTAAAAAATATGTTATAAGGATAAGGGATGGAATACAGGCATTCCTAAATTTGCTTCCTAAAATGTATTAAATTCATTCAACTTTTATTGATCCTGTTGGACATGAGTCTCTTGCCTCTATAACACATTTATTATTGGTTTCCTTAACCTTTACATGTGATTTTCCATCATCTCCAATTTCAAAAACATCTGGGCAGAGAGATACACAAACACCACAACCAATACATGTCTCTTTATCTACACTAACTTTCATTTTCTCACCTCATTTCCAATTTGTTTGTTTGGATATCCTTTGGGTATTTCCTTTGTCCATATTCTCTTATTTTCAATTATTGAAGACTCATGTATAATCTCTTCATCTCCAACTACACTATTCTTTACTTTTGAATTTGGTTCTATATAACATTTTTCACCCACAATAGAATTCATTATCTTCACTCCATCTTTTATGATAGCGCCATCAAATACAACAGAATTCACAATTTCACTACCTTTTCCTATTATAACATCATTGCCAATGGCAGAGTTAACCAATTTCCCTTCAACTAAGGAGTTTTCTCCAACCACGTTTTTTATACCATTTTTTTTCATGAGGAGGCAATGAGCCTTTATGTAACTATCAACTCTACCAACATCTATCCAATAATCATTCACGTTAAATCCAAGAAATCTCTTACCATTATTTATTATTTTAGGAAAAATTTCCTTCTCCATGGACACCATACCATTAATTTCAATATAATTCAATACTTCAGGGCTTAATAGGTATGCACCGGCATTTATGAGGTTTGATGGCGCTTCTTCTTGTCTTGGTTTTTCAATAAATTTTCTTATAATACCATCTTTTATCTCAACAACACCAAATTCTTCAACGTTTTCTACTGGCCAAAGGGATATGGTTGCAAAACCACCTCTTTTTTCATGAAAACTCTTCATCATGTTGAGATCTAAGGATGAGATTATATCAGCATTTAAAACAAAAAAATGATCGCTTATATATTTTTCAGCAAATTTAACAGCTCCGCCTGTCCCAAGAGGTTTGTCCTCTTTATTTATTATGATTTCCCTTCCAAAGTCATTTTCCTTAAAAAATTTTCTCAACATATCATTTCTATAATTAGACGCGATTATTACTCTTTCAACTTCTCTGGGTAGTTGATTTATTATATATGATATTATTGGTTTGTTTAGTACCGGGAGAAGTGGTTTTGGCCTTGTATATGTCAATGGCCTCAATCTTGTTCCAAATCCACCCGCAAGAACAATAGCTTCTTTAACGTTCATGTGTATGACCCCTTATTTTTAAGTTTTCAATTATTTTACCGTATGCGGGCCTTGTTATGAATATTCCCACTAAAACACCAATCGTGGTTGTTATTGCAAACCCTCTCATAACACCAATTCCTATTATCATTAGGGGAATCATTGCTGCGATTGTTGTTGATGCAGTTCCAAATATTATGAAGAACGCTCTTTTTATTTTTTCCTTTAAGGAATACTCTCTCTTTCTTTCCAAAGAAACCTCATCTGTGATAACAACCTGATCATCTACACCAGTTCCAACAGATGCCACTATACCTGCTATAGCAGACATGTCAATCGTCCATTTTATGGCTGCTGCAACACCCAATATTATTATAACCTCTGATAAGGATGTTATTATTATTGGGATGACTATTTTCCAGTTTCTATATCTCAAAGAAACGACAAGGGAAACTGCAATTATTGCGGTTAATCCTGCTATTCCAACGCCCTTAAGGAAATGTGTTCCCAGAGATGGGGATATTGTATCTATTTTCACAACCTTAAGTTTTACTGGAAGAGCACCACTTCTTAAAATACTCTGCAATCTCCTTTCTTCCTTTACTGCATCATCCTTTGTTTTTCCACCGCCTGTTATTTGTGGAGTGGAATATTTTTTACCAGCCAAATCAGCACTTATTCTTAAACTACTTGCAAGTTTGTTGTCCATGAAAAGGTAAATCTTTTGCTCCAAATACCTCTCACCAGTCTTTGGATCCACAATGACGGGTATGTTCTGTGTTATTTTTGCAAATCTTTCAGCACCTTCATCAGATATTAATATTTGAAATGCAAACTCCCATCCATTTCCGTATTTTCTGATATATGAATGTTGTGGATCGAAATAAACGAATTTTATGTCCTGACCAGTGAAGACTCTTCCCCCAAGAACTGCCGTTTCGTTGGTTACGTTCCATACCTTAAATAGAATATCATTTAACGTTAGTGTATCGTTCACACCATACACTTTCCCATTCACGCTTATGTTACCGTCAATTTTCTCAATCGTGTAGTTCTTATCACCTATGTCTATTTCATCCTTTCCATCCTTAAACTTCACAACTCTTGTCACATAAGCCTCAAATTTACCCTGCTCGCCCAGAAGGTCATCTATTTCCTTCTTACTCGCGCCGGCGACCTCTATCTGTACGTATCTCTTACCTTCAACATCTTTAACTGGTTGGAAATTTATCTCCTTTAATCCGTATATATTCATCCTTGTTTGTAAGGTGGATATTATTTGATCCAGAAGAAGATCCTTATCACTCTCATTCATTGGTTTTTCGTACACAGGCGCTAAAAGTACCCTTGTACCTCCCACAAGGTCCATACCAAAGTTAATGTTGCTCATGCCCACTTTCTTTCCAACAATTCCTAAATTATGGTTAACTTCTTTTAGCGTTAGTTTTCCATTATGGAATATCCTCACCATTCCTGTATAATTCTCAAATTGTTCAAGGTCTTTCACAGAGTTTATTTTAACTCCATTTATAGAATCTATTCTCTCGCCTGGTTTAATTTCCCCATATAAAGGTGAGTTCTCATCTACATATTTTACGACAACACCCTTTGCCCACGGATTTGGTGATATTGCTACAATGCTACCAAGAACTATTATGATGAGAAGCCATATTCTCCATTCCTTCCATAAACTCATCTTAATCCCTTCCTATCAATCCACCATCTTAAAATACCAAGATTCATGAGCCATGTGTTTGGTATGTCTATGAGTAATGCTATGATAAGTACAGTTGCTATTTCATGAAGCGTTCTTGCCCCTGATGCAAGGTATAGCGCTGACAGTGCAACAAGTGTGGTCATTGTCATGGTTAGTCCTGTTTTTACCGCACTAATGCTCCTATCTATTATCGTGCCATGTCTTCTCTTAAGCAGTCTTGTTGTCAGCAATATATCAGTGTCTATTGAATACCCAAGGACCATCATTAATCCAGCAAATGATGCAAGGGACAGTTCAAGTCCTATGACCTGCATAATTCCAAGAGTACAAATTATATCAGAAAACGCTGCAAATATGACGGCAAGAGATGGTGCAGGAGTCCTAAATATGATGAATACAACGATACCCATAAATATGAATGCCAATATGAATGCTATTCTCGTCTGTGCAAAGAAACTCTTACCAAGCTGCGCTCCAATTTTTTCAAAGGAGTAACTATTTACTTTGATACCGTAGTTTTTAACATCATCAAGTAATTGAGTTTGATTGATGTCTTCGCTTGCCCTTATCAGAATACTATTTCCACCTATTCCAGATGCAACCCTTATCTCAACATCTCCGTATTTTTGCGAGAGATAGTTCTTAAGTGAGTCTACATTAACTGCTTGATTCGTTATTATACTTGTTTGTGTTCCTCCTTTGAGCTCTATACTCTTTGCAAAGAATTCTCCTGTGGTTGATTCTCTGTAAAACAGTATTGCAACACATATTATGAAAATAAGTATTGGTATTAACATCAACTTCTTATAATTGGTTTTCTCGTACCATTCTCTTAAATTCATATTAACACTTAATAAAAACAAGCTTATAAATATTTAATATGTATGACCTGATTGTTTGTGGCGCTGGACCCATTGGTTCTTACCTTGGTTTAAGATTCTCTAAAAGAGGCTATAAGACATTGGTGTTGGAGGAACACTCGGAGATAGGTAAACCACTTGCTTGTTCTGGTCTGATGTCTAAGAGGCTTTGGGATTTCATACCTTACAACAAAAAATTAATTGAGAAGGAAATTGAGGGTGCCAGAATACACCTTGACAAAAATGTTTATACATTCAGGTCAAACCAGGCTATTGTTGTTAACAGGGTTTCATTGGACAGATATATGTACAAACTTGCCGTGGAAAGAGGGGCTGAGTATTCACTTTTATCAAGGCTAATAAATTTCTTTGAGGAAGGAGATAAGGTATCAATATACTATAAAAATAAAGGGAAAATTATCAACGTTCACTCAAGGCTTCTTGCCGGGACGGACGGACCATTATCAAAGGTAAGGAAGATCCTTAATTTAAGGGAACCAAATTATTTACAGGGAGTTTTTACTTACGTTGAGGAAGAAGGAGACAGTTTCGTTGATATTTATCTTAAAGACTCTCCAGGATTCTTTGTATGGAAAATACCAAGAAGTATGGGGTTAATGGAGTATGGGATCGCATCCAACAGAAGGGCGATTTTTTATTTTAGAAAATTCATGAGGAAGAAAGGTATTAAACCAAGAAAAATTTACTCTGGGTTAATTCCTTATGGATTACTACCAAGTATCACATCCAGGAGAGTTTTCTTATGTGGTGATGCAGCATCACAGGTTAAACCTTATTCTGGTGGTGGAGTGATTTATGGGCTAACGTCGGCAAAGATAGCATCAGACGTTATATGTCCGAAAAATCCAAATATGAAGGAATACGAATCCAGATGGAGAAATGAAATAGGAAAAGAGATTAAAACGGGAATGTGGATAAAAAGGTTTTATAGATTACCGTCACCATTATTAAAAATAATGTTAAATATATTATCCAAAAAGAAGGGGCTTGATATGGACAAACCATCTACGATATTAGGGGATTGAAGTGAAGAAGACAATAATACTCTTTTTAATTTCTATATTACTGCTTGCTGGATTGATATATTTTTCAGGACCAGAAGAAATACTTAATTCATTATGCAAAGCAAACCTAACTTTCATATTAATTGGGATTTTTTTATGGTTCCTTGGATCGGTTACGAGGACACTTCGATGGAATATCCTACTATCCAAAAGTGGAACAAATGTTGGCTTTATGGAGACTTGGAAGATATTTGTTGCATCAATGTTCATATCAAATCTAAGCCCTGCCAAGAGTGGAGATTTGATAAGACCTCTTATACTCAAAAGAGCAGATAAAAAGTCATATTCAAAGACATTACCCTCTGTTATCATGGAGAGAATTCTTGACTTAATAGTTCTGATAATTATAGCGATAGTATCAATAGGAGTTTTAACCTTGAATGTAAAGAATCTTTCGTCATGGGTTACAATATCAATAGGGTTCTATGTGGTTGCTATAATCTTCGGATTATTCATAGTATCCTCTGAGAGGAGAACTGAAAGGTTCTTCATAAAGGTTTTTAAAGTATTCTCTTTCATACCAAAGGTTAAAAAATATGAAAAGAAAGTAAAGAGCTCATCGAAAAAATTCCAGAGGAGCTTCAAGGCATACAAAAATGTAAGGACATTTGTAATTCCAGCGATTCTATCGTTTTTTGTGTGGCTCATTGAGGGATTGATAATATACGTTTCTTTCAGGTCAATTGGTCTATCAATGGGATTGATACCTTGTATAGCGGTGATGCCCATATCGATACTTGTTGGCATATTGACTTTCTTACCAGGTTCCTTGGGTTCGTCCGAGGTGATAACGGTAACTTTTTTCACAACACTGTTTTCAGTGACGTTACCACAAATAACAACGGTTACAATTATAGCAAGACTCCTTTCATTCTGGATTTATGTGATATTGGGAGCAATTTTATTTTCTATAAAGTTTAAATAATAATTATGTACCCAAAAGAAGTTTTAACCAAGACTAAGAGGGGGAAGGTTGAAGTAAGAGTACTTGTTAATAAAGGTGAGTTTATCAGATATGAATATATTGATCCAGAGACTGGAGAGAGAACACAGAATAAAACCAAGTTAATTCTAAAAACAAGGGAAGGAACAGAGGAATATTTTCTCATCCCGATGAAAGACGGGAGAATACTTATGCTACCAACTGAGTCAAAGGGAAAAAGAAAGATATGGGATTCAAAGAAAAACAAACCAATTGAATTTTAGTCATAACAGCAACAACACAAGCATTAATATTAAGAAAATACCACCAGCACCAATGAACAATTTATTCTTTGTAAATACATCCTCTGGGGTTTTGACAGGGGAATCCTTCTTAAATGTTAATTTATAATACCACCATGTAAGTCCAATATAGTAAGGAGTTAGTATTACAAGAGACAATTTTAAGCTGAATGCAAGGAAGAAAAATCCCATTGTAGATAAAATAAATGATATGAGGGCGATTGCCTTCAATGATGAAGTTGAATATTTTTTTAAAACCGGTCTCGATTTTTCAGCGTTCTTTATCCACAACTTTTCACCAAGTCTCTTGAGGGACAATAAGAATGTTGCAAGGAAGTACGTTAATCCCACCATTGAGATGAAAGAGAGTGTAACGGTTGAGAACTTCATTGAGAAGTCTATTATTCTTGGTGGTGTATTGAAGAGTAGCGCTTGAATTGAGTTCGAAACAATGTTGGTTGAGACTATCTTGTACATGAGTTGGAATCTTGCCTGATTGTAAGGTTCAAAAAGATACCATCCAACACCAACTCTTAATGGGAAATTAATTGCTATCAAGAATATGTCCCAATACTTAACATCTTTCAATCGAATGGGACTTATAGAATAAGCCATGTTTATTACTACTAGGAGCACGTCTATGATTGCTATTCTCAGGTCGATGAATATTCCCATTACAAATGCTATCAAAAATAAAGTCAGGGCAAACAACTTTGCTTCATTTTTATTTATCTTTCCTGATGGAAGTGGTCGATTTTTCTTCTTCGGATGAAGTTTATCTTTTTCCACATCAGTTATGTCGTTTATCGTGTATATGGTGCCCTGTATCAGTATCATGTTTATTATACCGAGTAGGAGGAGCCATGGAATTAAAAGTGGCCTGAATGGTGTTAGAAATATGGCTGGTATGGCGCCAAATATGATGTACAATGACTTGAACCATTGCCTTGGTCTCATGAGCTCAATGAATGCCTTTAGTTCCATACAAAATTATTTATGTAAAAGAAATATAAAGATAATTTCATGAAGAAAACATTTCTTGTTACAGGGGCTTCAGGATTTTTAGGTTATAACCTATGTAGGTATCTCCTAAAGAAAGGTCAGAATGTTGTTGGTGTAGACCTTTACGACTTTAATTATCCTGAGAAGTCCAGAATAAAATTCTTCAAGGGAGACATAAGAGACAAAGACCTTCTGAAGAAGGTAATGAAGAACGTTGATGTTGTAGTTCATGGTGCTGCCGCATTGCCATTGTGGCCAAGAAAGGATATATTCTCTACCAACGTTGATGGGACGAGGAATATCCTGGAGGAGGCTTTTAAGGCAGGTGTGGATAGAGTCATATACATTTCCTCAACATCGGTTTATGGAATCCCCAAAGTTCATCCTGTTGATGAGGATGCGCCTTTGGTTGGGGTTGGTCCTTATGGGGAAAGTAAGATAAAGGCAGAAAAGGTTTGCTTAGAATTCAGGAAAAGAGGGTACTGTGTTCCAATAATAAGGCCAAAAACATTCTCTGGTCCATTCCGACTTGGTGTTTTTCAAATTTTATGTGATTGGGTCATGAGGGGGAAAAACATACCAATAGTTGGTAGCGGGAAGAACAAATATCAACTGCTTCATGTGGATGACCTTCTTGATGCGATATATCTAACTTCAATTAAACCGAAGAAAATAGTAAACGATACGTTTAACATTGGTGCCACGGAATTTGACTCAATGAAGGGCGATTTACAAAAACTTTTAGATTATGCTGGATTTGGAAAAAGAGTTATACCAATACCATCTATCATAGCCATACCTACTTTGAAATTATTGGAATATTTAAGACTCTCACCACTTTACGAGTGGGTCTACGAAACAGCCGATGTCGATCATTACGTATCCGTCGAAAAGGCACAAAAAGTTCTTGGATGGAAACCAAAATACTCAACTGCAGAGGTATGGATAGACACTTACAAATGGTATTTAAAACATTATAAGGAATATGAAGGAAAAAGTGGTGTTACACACAGAGTTCCATGGAATCAGGGAATATTATCCTTGGTTAGACTATTTTTTTAATTTTAGTAATTTTTTAATTTCTTCAACGTCCTTCTTTGTATGCACATGTTTGTTCCAACCAGATGTTATGTACCCAAACAAGAGACCTTCACTCGCAAGTTGGGGGAACACGTTTTCCTCCAGACTATTCCCAGAGTATTCAAATATTTCCGGCCCGACAAAAAATATTGGAACAAATACAATATGGCTTTTAAAGTTTTTTGGTTTTTGAACAAATTCAACCACTTGATTGCCTTCCAGTCTAACAACACCCTTCTCCCCAGGTTTGTCATAACTCTCTAGGGTCAGTGTGGCAGTCCCACCATTTTTTATATGTGCTTCCCAAAGCTTGTTTAAATCTATATCAAACACAACATCACCAAAGACCACAAGGAAGTTAGTATCGATTCTCCCCTTAAGGGACCTCAAAGAATCCATTGTCCCCTTCGAGAGAGTTTCCTTCACATATTCAACCTTTACTCCATATCTCCTTCCATCTTCAAGTATTCTAAATATTTCCATGAGAACATTTTCTCTTGCTATTACGTATATGTGCTTAAATCCATATCTCTTTAATTTTTTAACAGTTTCTTCAATAACCGTAAAACCATCTAATTTTGTCACAAATCTGTACTTCCCATTTATCTTATACTTATTCTCTGGTCCCCCACAAAGAATTACTACCGTCTTTTCTTCACCGAGTGCCTTTTTAAGCAAATATTCCACAGCCTGACTCGTGTTTCTTATTCTCAAACCATCAACTAATTCTTCAACTTCCTTTAGAACTTTTCTCTCTATTGTCAAGGAAACTTTTTCTTTCATATAAATCACAACTATCCTATAAGGTAGTATATTGGTAAGATATTTATAGTTTTCGCCTTAAATACTTTTTTATAAAATTGTGAGGTGATGATATTGGTCAATCTTTGGGTTAAACTCAGCGCAGAGGAAATAAAACAGGATTACTTAGTTATTATGAAGAATATTGGATATGGTGAAGTTGAGGAGGACCTAACATCTGATGGTAGGTGGCATGATGATTACAAGCAATACGGAAAAATAGGTTTTTGGAAGGAGAAGCCAAATAATGGAATTATTATATCTAGAGGTAAAATTTATAATGATGATGGTAGCGTGCATGTAGAAGGAGTATTTTTAACTGAAGATGCTATGAATTCCTTAAAGGACATTGGGTACGAGCCACCTAATCCAATAATAAAGAGAAAAGAAACATTGAATGGACTGGAACTAGATGTACTTGATGTTGATTCGTGTAAGTTTTACGAATTTGTAAAAAAATTCAAGGATTCAAAACCAGCTAAGGAAAAATAATTTATATGGATTTGTGATTTATATGGTTGAGTATAAGGGGGAAGTTTTCGGTGATTTAAAAATACCGTTTGTAGTCCTTCATGAGGACGCTAAAAAACCTTATTCTGAGGATGAGGTTGAGACGAATCTTAGTAGTTCTATCTTTGAAATTCCTGACTCCATAGTGAGAAACTTTAAAGAAGAGGTGGTAGAGAAAAAAAGAAAGGAAGCAGAAGAAAAGGGAAAAGCGTTTTTTGATGGTCCCATGACAAGACTTGAAGATTACACAGTCGATGATACAGATCACAAATTATATCTTTACCTTGAGAGAACGTCTTACTTCACGTTTGCTGCCACAAACAAGAGCATAGATAAAGAAATGGTTAGAGAAATGATGAAGTTAAGAGGCGACTCATACTTAAATCTAAACGATGGACTTGCCAACCCAATTGGTGTGAATGTTGGTGTGGTCAGCGAATCAGACAATGTAATAATTATAACAAGGAGAAGTGAAAAACTCAGCCAGTATCCAGGTTTGTATGGTATACCTGCAGGGTTCATGAATCCCGATAAGGACAAAACACCGTTTGATACTGCCAGAAGGGAGGTTGAAGAAGAGATGGGTATTGATGTGAATGATTTGAAAATGATTGGTATAGGAAGAGCAGGAGACGACAGACACGTTGAGGCTCTTATGTCTGCAATCACAGATTATACAACAGAAGAAATTGAAGCCGCACCAAAATCTGGTAAATGGGAGCATGTTGAAATCAATTATGTAGATTTTACGCCTAAGGATGTTATGAACCATTTAACTAAAACAATAAGTGAAGAGCCAGCAGGTGTTCCGCCTGGTACTGGAGTATGGATACCAGGCAAGTCTCCGTCGTGGGTGCCGGCACAGTGGAGAAGTGTTATGGATATTTTAATAAATGAGTACGGTTTTAAAGACGTATGGGAAGAATATAAAAATAAAATGATGGTGTAAAGTATGGTTAGTATTGTGCAAATTGGTTATGGAAATGCAGCAAGAATTCATAGAGATTCCCTAAAGAAGGAAGGTATTGACATAGATGTGTTGGGTGTAATAGAGATAAATCCAAATAAAATCAAAGATGCAGAGAAGGAAGGATTTAAAGTCTTCCGTAGTATAGATGAATACTTCACGAAATATGGTAAAACGCCAGATTTTTTTGATAACTGTACACCGACAAAAGAGCATTATTGGGTTACAAAAAAGATTTTAGAACATACACCCGATGCCAACATACTTATAGAGAAGCCTGTTACAAGTCCTGAATATATATCCTTAATTAGAGAGTTAATAAAATATCATCCCAAGGCAAGAATATCGGTAAATGAAAATTACATTTCCTCAAATGTTACAAGAGTTATAAAAGAAAAGGCGGAGGAATATGGTTTCAGCACACCAGAAATAGATGTGGAATTCACAAAAAATAGAGTAGAAGATGTTTTAAATGGGAGATTTATTGATAAAGATCTTGGAGCACTTGGGTACGAGGGATCACATGAATTAGCAGTAGTTAGAGGGATATTTGATGACAATCTTCCTGATAGAATAGAAGATGCTATGTTGGATGATATGGTACTTCCTGATGGAACAATTCTTAAAGAACAAGGAAGTGCTGAAATACTCTTTGACACGAATAATGGTTGTAAGGTAGATTTATTTTCCTCAATGATTGGAAAAATTAAATTCCATATAGATGAATTCAATCCACCAAAAACTATCTCAATTGGAGAAAAAACCAGATACAGAATAATATCTTTAGCTGAAGGTGATATAAGAATTATTGGACAGTTCGAGCCAGTTGAAGGATATGAAAGAGGTAAAGGAAGAGTTTATGTATCGAAAGGTGATAATATCATAGAAAAAATAGAAGGAATACGAGACAACAACATGGGACAACATATTAAAGAGGTTATAAAATATTTCAATGGCGAAATAGACAATCCATCGCCTGTTGACGATGCGACCGTATTTGTTAAAAAATTATGCGAGGCAGTAAAAATTGCAAGGAGTAAGAAGGTATGAAAGCTAAAAAAATTAGTTTAGAAGACGGTGAGAAATTTAATGGACACTGTGGAAAGGTTATTAGAAGAGTTTTTGAAAAAATGATAGTCGAGAATGTTGAAGTATATAACAGGGGAGCAAAGGCACATTATCATAAAAAAATCACAGAGTATTATGTTTGTTTGAGAGGCAAAGGTTTAGTTGTTGTTTGGCCTTCTGATGATGAAAGCAAAAAAGAAGAATACGAATTAAACGAGAATGACATACTTGAAATACCACCAAACACATTCCATAAAATTGTGCCAATTGAAAGAAATTTAATGATATTGGTTATTAGGATGCCACCCATTTCTAATGATGAATTCTTTAAGTAAATCTGATTGATATGAAAATGAAAGTAAAATATGTAGCTTTTGATTATGGAAATACATTACTATTGGATCCATTTGTGGACGTTGTTAGTGGGATTTCTGATAAAATAATGGACATCTTAAAGAGGAATGGATATAATGTCGAAGAAAAAGAGGTTGTTTCTAAGTGGATTGAATCCAACGAAAACACAAATGGGCCTCATTATTCTCATTTTTTTCAAGAACGTCCAATTGTTCGCGATTTTCTTGGAAACATAGGAGTGAAACCAAGAGATTATGCATTTTTAATACCAAAAATTTTATCAGAATACAGACAGGAGTTAAAAAAATTTATTCTTGAGATTGACCATACCGAAGTCAGAGAAACTTTAGAATACCTAAAAGATATCAATAAAAAGTTATTCGTGTGGAGCAATGAAAGAAAGTATAGTTTGGAGACCGTTTTGAAGTGGATAGACATAGACCCTTACTTCGATAAAATTATTTCCTCCGAAGAAATTAAGTCTGAGAAGCCAGACATAGAATTCTTTAAAAAGTGTATTGAGATGTCTGGTGTTGAGAAGGAAGGGACAGTCTATGTTGGCGATGATCCTGAAAAGGATATAATACCAGCAAGTAAGGTCGGATTGAAAACTATTCTATACAAAACAGAGGAGCATAAACCGACATCATGGAGAAGATACAACACCCAGGCAAAACCGAATGCAGTTATTAAAAAAATATCAGACATAAAGAAAATTATATTTTAATTTTGTTTCTATTCTATAGTGGTAAGAGATAAGGTAGGATAAAGGTAAGATTTTTATATTCTCAATCTAATTTTATCATAGGTTTTTATGAAGATAAGCATAATTGGTTCTGGACAGGTTGGTGAAAGAGTTGGAAGAACTTTTTTGTATAAGGGGTTCGATGTTTTATTCTATGATGTGAAGGATGATGTTATCAAAAGATTAAAAAGAGATGGCTTGAATGCTACCAATGATCCAGGAGTTGTCATTAACTCTACTAATACGTCTTTTATTTCAGTTCCCACGCCAATAGACGATGATGGAAGATATGATTACTCTTATATAAGGTCTGTTGCAAATACGTTCGGAAAACTATTGAAAGCTAAAGACGATTACCATCTTTTTATTCTCAAATCAACCGTAACGCCAGGAACAACAGAGGATATTTTTATAAAGGAATTAGAGAAAGCATCGGGGAAAAAATTAGATTCTGAGTTTGGTGTTGTCTATAATCCAGAGTTTTTAACTGTTATAGAGAGAACATGGACGAGTGATGAGAAATTTAAAATCACCCCAGAAAAGGAGGGAAGAATCGTTATTGGTTTGAGTGAAAGGGTTCTTAAAGGTGATGATAAAAGGCCAATTGACATAATCAAGGAGTTTTACTCTGGTATAAACCTACCAATACTTACAACAGATTACAAGACAGCAGAGTTTACAAAACTCGCGGCAAACAATAGGCTACCTCTTGCAATATCATACTCAAATGAATTGTTTTTATTTTCACAGTTGCTCAAGGAAAGGGGAATAAACATAGATATAGATTTTGCGATAAAGGCGGTTCATGCTGATCCAAGGATAGGTCCATATGGATCTGTATTCGGAAAGGCATGGGGTGGACCATGTTTCACAAAGGACACGAAGGCATTTGAGAGATACTTCATTGATACATTGGGCAATTCTCCAAAATTAGTCTCTAATCTAATAAAGATAAACGAAGAAATGAAGGAAAAATATGGTGTTAGAGAATGAAGGCAATAATACTTGCTGCGGGTCAGGGGACAAGATTAAGACCATTAACTTATGGTATACCAAAGGCACTTCTACCTGTGGGCGGAAGACCTGTGATAGATTATGTGATAGATACCATAAAGAAATGTAAGAAAATAGATGAAATAGTAATTGGCGTTTCCCATATGAGAAACTCAATAGAAAGCTACATCAAAAATACAAGAGATGACGTGGATATAAGGATAGTCAACACAATGGAACTTGAAGCTGGTGGCGATCTTAAACTCATAGCAGCTAGTTTAGACTTAAAAGAAGCATTTTTAGTTGCTTATGGTGATTTAGTTACGGACTTGGACGTTAACAAATTGGTCGAATTTCATGATAAAGAGAAAGGACTGGCAACAATAGGGTTATTTAAAGTTCCGTGGGAAGACGTGCATAGATTTGGTATAGTTGAACTTGAGAATGATTATATAAAAAGCTTTATTGAAAAGCCGCCAAGGAATAAGGCAACTTCTAATATAGCACATTGTGGATATTACGTTTTGGAGCCCGAGGTTTTAGATAGATTGCCACTTAAAAAGATAAAATTAGAGCATGGTCTCTTTTCAGAACTGGCAAGGGAAGGTAAGCTAAGAGGGGTAGTACTTAATCCAAAAGTTTGGGTTGATATAGGTAGTTATCACTCTTACCTGAGGGCAAACAAACTTGCTGAAAAGCTTTTGCCACCGGAGTGATTATCATGAGAACAATAGTTACAGGTGGTGCAGGATTTCTTGGCTCTCATTTATGCGAGAAGTTACTTAAAGAGGGCTATGAAGTAATAGCTCTTGACAATTTGGCTACAGGGAAAACAAAGAATATAAAACATCTTTTAGATGATCCAAACTTTGTTTTTATAAGGCACAACGTATCAAAGCCATTTGAAATCAATGAAAAGATAGATGCAATATTTCATCTAGCAAGTCCAGCTAGCCCTATTGATTATCAAGAAATACCAATAAATACAATTAGTGCAAATGCATTTGGCACGTATAACATGTTGGTTTTAACAAAGAGAAATAATGCAAAATTTTTATTAGCTTCGACCTCAGAGGCTTATGGTGATCCAAAAGTTCATCCACAAAGAGAGGATTATTGGGGGAACGTTAACCCAGTTGGCATTCGCTCCTGTTATGATGAAAGTAAGAGATTGGCGGAAGCGCTGACGATGGCCTTTTACAGAAAATACGATATAGATGTAAGGATTATTAGGATATTCAATACATACGGGCCAAGAATGAGGATGGATGATGGAAGAGTCATACCAAACTTTGCTGTCCAGTCCCTAATGGGGAAGCCAATTACAGTTTATGGTGATGGAACTCAAACAAGAAGTTTCTGCTATGTTGACGACCTTATAGAAGGAATATATAGAGCGATGTTCAAGGAGGGAACAAAAGGAGAGATAATAAACCTGGGTAATCCAGATGAAAAAAATATGCTAGAACTTGCAGAGGTTTTTAAGAAGATCACCGGGTCAAATTCGGAGATAACTTTCAAACCATTACCCAAGGACGATCCGGCAAGAAGAAGACCTGATATATCCAAAGCTAAAAAGCTCCTGGGGTGGGAACCAAAGGTTTCCTTGGAAGAAGGGCTTAAGAGAACATTAGATTGGTTTGAAGATGAGTTAAAAACAAAAAATGTCAAATGAAGCTATTCTTTATAGCAAAAAACACGTCCTGTGGTCTTTTGATTTTATAATCAACATTTCTTTCTCTTTTGATTCTAAAAGGCAAATTCATCCCATAAAAGAGTTATAAAGATTTTTATATATGCATTTATATACACTTTTTGTGCAAAGCCCCTCCTACGGAATGTTTTAAATTATGGAAGCAAAATAATTCTTATGAAAATAAGCAAATACACAGAGAGATCACTCAGGACAGTAGCCAAAGGGGCTGGTTTATTCTTTGTAGCATTATTGATTTCTCGCGCTCTTGGATATTTAACAAGGATGGTGATTGCCAGATATTATGGACCATCTGGTTATGGACTTGTATATTTTGGCGCATCCGTAATTGGCTTGTTTGGAGTTGTCTGCACCTTTGGTTTACCATTTGCGCTGGAAAGATTCATACCAGAATATAGAGTTAAAAAACAATGGGCTAAAATCAAGGGAGCAATAACAGGGTCTCTTAAAGTTGTGTTGTTTTTAAGCATAATTTTTGGAGCATTGATATTCGTTTTCGCACCACAGATATCCATACTCTTTTTTAACAATTATTCATTAACAAACATCCTTAGAATATTTTCTTTTTCTCTACCG